>CAZOFK010000005.1:13709-21390 GCA_964579185.1 Microcaldota archaeon | reverse complement strand
TTTTGTTTCATATAGCCACCGTAGATTTTATTTCCAGAAATGCGAACATCTGTGTCTTCGCACACAGATTATAGTGCATTTAGAAATGAAAGCGCATACAGTGCAATTCTAGCTGTATTCGCACCCAGTGTTTTAGTCAACCTTTCCAAAAAGGTTGTGCACCCAGACTTTTGGCAAAGCTTTTCGTAAAAAGTTTTTGCAATCAGGTAACCTGTAACCCATGGCACGATGGCATTGTGGCTCCAAAGACCCTTATTATTTCCTTGCGCGGCTCGTTCTCGAACTTGGTGGAGTGTACGCCTATGACAATCACGGGCCTGCCGCTATAGCGCTCCACTATCCTCGAGAAGGCCCGCAGCATGGTCCTTTAGCACTTCGGAGATTCTGACCAGCGGAAAGAGGTCCACCCCGTTCTCCTTCAGCAGCGCGCTTCCCCCATCCTCCCTATCAACCACGCAGATGACACGGTTTACCACCGCTCCCGCCTCGCGAAGAAGGTTCACTGCCCTTAGAACCGAGCCTCCCGTGGTCACCACGTCCTCTATGAGGTCAATCTGCTCGCCCTTATTGACCGTGCCTATTATCGGACTCTTGACTCCGTGCTCCCTTCCCTCCTTCCTTATTATGACAAACGGGATCTTCCTGGCATACGCGGTTGCAACAACGAGCGGAACAGCGCCAAGTTCTACCCCCGCGACCTTATTTGCGCTCGCCCTGCTCGAGAGTTCCTTCACTATCTCCGTCAGCAGTTCCGGTGAGGCTGCGAACGCACCCTTCATGTCAACATAGTAGCTCGACTTCTTTCCTGAAGTGAGCGTGAACTCCCCAAACTTTAGCGCACCAAGATCTATGAGCCTCTCCTTTATAATAGTCCCACCATACAAACAGCTGTTGATTTATGCATCACTCTATTATTTATACCTTTTTCGAGAAGTATCTCTGGTTTTTGGAGTGTCTGAGGAGAGCAGGGTAATAGTGGCGCTTGACATGACAGATCCAGTGGCTGCGCGCAACATAGCGAAGAGGCTCTCCGGGGAGATATTCGCATTTAAGGTCGGATGGCCGCTGATCCTGGCATCGAACACAGATATAATAGTTGATCTCTCGCACTATGCCAGGGTGATATGCGACCTGAAGCTTGCCGACATACCTGACACGAACTCGTGGATAACGCAGAAGGTGAAGGAGAAGGGCGCATGGGGCGTCATAGCCCACTCATTTGCCGGCAAAGACTCGCTCGAGGCGGTCGTAAAGACTGCCGATACGGTAAAGGTGTTTGCAATCGTCGCGATGTCGCATCCAGGCTCTGCTCATTTCATCAACAAAAAGACGAAGGATCTGATCAGAGTGGCAGTCGAAGCCGGAGTCTACGGGGTTATCGCACCTGGAAACAACGTGGCCATGCTCAGGAAGGTCAGGAAGATGGCCGCGGGTCTCAAGATAGCATCACCGGGTATCGGAACCCAGGGCGGCAATGCTGCCGAGGCCATATCAAACGGCGCGGATTACATAATTGTTGGGAGATCGGTGTGCAATGCCGATGACCCGCGTGAGGCGGTAAGGAGGATAAATGCATCTATATCGCAGAAGAAGTAGCCGCTACCTCTTGGCAAGATTGCTTATCGTGTGGCTCGCCACGTGCCTCAGTGGTGTAGTGGTTAGCATACGGACCTGCAGCCCTCCTAAATGCAATGGAAGCTGTTTTTCATAATCTTACCCTACTTTCTATACAAGCCGTCTTTCCATTACGGAAAAGAGCAAAAACCTTCGTTAGCCATAAATACCTTTGCATATAATAATAATTGAGTGAACTCCGCACGGAGGGATTCAGAATAGGTTCTAGGAAGCTTTTCGGAAGCGTTAGGTTGATTTATATCATATAACCTTCTGGCCAGGCATCAAAACGCCTCTCTGCAGGCAATGTCCGTAGTATGCAAAACAGAGTGCGATGACGAATGTAGCATGGGAGGCCATGGAGTACAACAACAGGAACATAGTGCTAAATGAACTTATAGGGCTTAAGGTAAGGGTTCTTGATGCTGCAGACAAAAATACAAAAGGTGCATCAGGCAGGGTCATAGATGAGACAAAAAACACGTTAGTGATAAGACACGCGAAGGGCAACAGGACAATTGTAAAGCGCGGCACAGTATTCAGATTCTACGCGCAGGCAGGTTCATTTATAGTGAGAGGAGAAGAGATAAACTTTAGGCCTTTCGAAAGAATAGAGAAGGGCATGAAGTACTATCGTAAAAGGCAGGCATAAAGCGATAAGTGATTTATGTGGACAAGTGTAAAGATCCGCGGTGCGCCATACATGGCAGCATAAAGACGCGAGGCATGAGGCTCTCGGGCACTGTCGTCAGCGCAAAAGCGAAGCATACTGCCATAATCAGGATAGACTATACAAAGTACATCTACAAATACAACAGGTACCTGAGAAAGCATTCAAGGATACCTGCACACAATCCAGAGTGCCTGAACGCAAAGGAAGGCAGCGTAGTGAACATAGCTGAGACAAGGAGGATCAGCAAGACGAAGTCTTTCGTAATAACTGATATAACAAGGACTAAATAAAGGTTTTTGAATGAGGGGTTTGGCTTCTAAGACAATGAAGACGCTTGTGCCTGGCACTGTACTCGCGTGCGCAGACAATAGCGGTGCACAGGAATTCCGCATAATACATATAATAGGCAAGGGAGGCGGAGGGAGGCACGGAAAACTTGCCGCTGCAGGAATAGGCGACATAGTCGCGGCAAGCGTCAGGCGGGGAAGTCCAACATATCTTAAAAAGCCGGTGCGTGTAGTAATAATAAGGCAGAGGGCAACGCTGCGCAGGTCAAACGGCATGCGCATCAGATTCGAAGACAATGCAGGAATCATGATCAATGATGAAAACCTGCCTGTAGGAACAGAAGTCAAGGGGGCTATAGCCCGAGAGGTCGTAGAGCGATTTGTGAAAGTGGCAGGCATAGCCTCAAGGATAGTGTGAGTGTATGCAGAGTTCAAAGCCGAGAAAGCAGAGAAAATTCAGGTTCAACGCAGCGCTGCATATAAGGCAGAGGCATGTGCATGCGCATATATCTAAGGAGGCAGCCGGAAAGCTTGGAATCAGGCGCCGCAGCATACAGGTGCGCAGGGGAGACACAATCAAGGTCATGGCAGGCAAAAACAAGGGCAAAAGCGGAAAGGTGAGCAGGGTCAGCCTTAAGAGAGCTAAGGTCTACATAGAGGGCATATCAAGGAAAACTGCGAAAGGCAAAGAAATACTTCTGCCGATTAGCGTATCAAACGTATACATAACAGCTCTCGACCTCTCCGACAAGGAGCGCAAGGAGAAGCTGGGCATTAAGTGATGTTATGGCAAACAAAGGGAATAACAGGCATCTTAAAAGGCTTGCGGCAAGCAAGTATATGCGCATATCCAAGAAAGGCAATGCATATATAGCCAAGCCTCTGCCTGGACCGCACGCGCTGCATTCAAGCATAACGATAGCCTCGCTCCTGAGGGACAAGCTGCATATAGCCGGGTCGTATTCTGATGCAAAGAGCATAACGGGCTCTGAAGGCATAGAGATCAACGGCAAGATAATAAGGAATGAGAAGCACCCTGTGGGCTTCCCTGATATAATACACATCATACCTGCACACGAGTACTACAAAATTAAGATAGGCAAAAATGCAAATTTCGGGATAGAAAAATGCGCCGATACAGAGGTACGTACGCTCAAGATAATCAATAAATACACACTCAGAGGAGGCAAGCCCATGGTAAGGCTCATGGATGGAAGCGTAATACCTGCCGCTGAAGGGATGAAGGTGAACGACTCAGTAGTGCTCTCGAAGGAGGGTACGAAGACCATAACTATGGAGAAGGGCGCGAAGTGCCTTGTGATAAGCGGCACACACGCCTCAGAATCAGGAGTAATAGCAGAGCTGATAAAAGGCAGTGCGACGCGTCCTGCAATAGCAAAGGTAAGCGGCGCAGCAGAGTTTGAGACGCCGCTCAGAAACATCATGGCAATAGAATGATGGTAATATGAACAGCATGTCAGATATAAGGCTCGAGAAGGTAGTCATAAACATAGGCATAGGCATGAATGAGGATATGCTTGAGAACGCAAAGCTTCTCATAAAGAAACTCACAAATCACGATGCCGGCGCGACGCTCTCAAAAAGGAGGGACCCTGAGCTAAAGCTCAGAAAAGGTCAGAAGATAGGTGCTGTAGCTACGCTACGGGGTCCGGGCGCATTGGAGCTGCTGAAGAAGACCCTCGATGCAAACAACAACATAATAGGCAGGAGCAGCATAGCCCGGAACTCACTGAACTTCGGCGTCAAGGAGTACATCTACCTCTCAGGGGTAAAATACGATCCCAAGATAGGCATACTGGGCATGAATATAAACGCTGCCTTCTCAAGGAAGGGACGCAGGGTGGAGCAGCGCAGAAGGAAGCCAGGAAGCATAAAGAAGAGCCACAAGGAGATAAAAAGCGAGGAGCTCCTCGCGTATCTCATGAAAGAGCTGAATGTTAAGATAAGCGAGGGTAGTTAGATGCGTCCATATGAATCGAAGAGGAAGGGCAGAGCCTCAAGGCGCTGCAGGATATGCGGGACAGCACGCGGCCTTATAAGAAGGTACTCCCTAAATATATGCAGGAGATGCTTCAGGGAGGTAGCCCGCGAGATAGGCTTTGAGAAGTATTGATAGGTTTTTTGATGGACATATTGGCAGACACGCTCAACAAGATAAAGGTGTGCGAGAGCAAGGGCAAGTACGAATGCACCGTTCTCTCTACAAAGCTCGTAAGGTCGGTGCTCGATACAATGAAGAAGAACAGCTACATACGTGATTATTCGGAGTTCAGCGAAGGCAAGGTAAAGATGCTAAACATTTCGCTCTCGAAGAAGATAAATGATATAGGTGTCATAAAGCCCAGGCATGCCGCACGTGCAAGGGAGTTCCAGAAATTCGAGACGATGTACATACCAAGCAGGGACTTCGGCATACTTGTAGTTTCCACACCTAAGGGCATAATGACAAACCGCGAGGCCAAGGAGAGCGGCACAGGAGGCAGGCTTATAGCATATGTATACTGATCCAATGGACGAGATAGAAATACCTAAGGGTATAGAGGCAAGGATTGAAGAGGACAGGCTTACCATTAAAGGCAAATTCGGCTCTACCTCGAAAAGGATAAACGGGCGCCTCCTCAGAGTCTCGGTTGACAGCAACAAAGTGCTTGTCAAAGAGGCAGAAAACAGGAAGCTGGCAAGGATAGCAGTCCTCGCAGCGCAGGCCTTCGGCTCTGAGATAAGATCAGCTATAAAAGGGGCATCTGAAGGCATAGAGAAGAAGATGGTAGTATTCTATGCGCACTTCCCGATGACCATAGAGGTAAATGAAAAGCAGGTATTCATTAAGAACATTTTTGGAGAGAAGGTGCCAAGGGTAGCAGGCATAGTGGGAGATACGAAGGTCGAGGTAAAGGACCAGGAGCTTATAATAAAGGGAGCAGACCCTTACGATGTGGGCCAGACTATCGCAAACCTCCGCAAGGTATGCTACTCAAGAGGCTACGACACGCGCGTTTTCCAGGACGGCGTATATCTAAGCAGGGAGGAGTGATATGAAGAAAAAGCGCACTCACTTCACTGTGCCCAACTACGGCGCAAAGAACAGGAAAGGCGTCAAGGAGAGATGGAGGCATCAGCGCGGCATAGATAACAAGAAGCGCGTCATGAAATCAGGCTACGGCGCGCTGCCAAGGATAGGCTACAAGGGCAGCGAGGCCCTGCGCCACCGCCTGCGCGACGGTACGCTTCCTCTGCTTGTGCACAACGCAGCAGAGCTCCACAGCGCTGCAGGCATGAATAACGTTTCAGTGGTGTTGCATCACGCCCTCTCGAAAAGGAAGAGGCTTGCATTGCAGAAGATGGCAGAGCAGCGCAATCTGCGCGTACTTAACAGGGTGCTGTGATGGGCGTAAAATTCGTCAGAAGGATAGCTTCAGAGATGCTTAAGAGAGGCGAGAGCTCAATACGCATAAACGTAAATTCTAAGGAAGAGATAGAAAAGGCCATGACAAGGGAGGATGTGCGCAAACTGCTCAAGAGCGGCAGCGTATTTGCCCTAAAGGAGAAGCGCAACATAAGCAGGAATTCAAAGGAACTCAGGAAGCGCAGGCAGAAGGGCAGGTCAAGGGGCACAGGCAGACGGCGTGGAACAGGAAAGGCCAGGCAAGGCAGGCTCTGGAAGAAGAAGGCGAGATCGCAGAGGTTCCTGCTCGTCAGGCTCAAGTCAATGGGCAGGATAGACAGGGAGACGTTCAGGCGCTATTACACCCTGGTAAAGGGAAACAGCTTTGCAGACAAGGCCTCTCTTCTGCTGCACATGTCCGAAGAGGGCATAAAGGTAAATGAGGCCGAGCTCAAGGAGATAAACGAGCAGGCCAGGAAGAGATACAAGTGATAAGATGGCAAGAAGGAGCCTGGCATTCAAGAGGAGGCGAAAAGGCCTTACTAATTACAGGAAGCGCCTCGCGCTAGTTAAAAGTGGCCTTGACCGCGTGGTTGTCAGGAAGAGCGGCAGGCGCATAATAGCCGAGGTCGCGAGATATTCCGAGAAGGGAGACTCGATCATCGCCTATGCAGATTCAAACGAGCTCAAAAAACTGGGCTGGCCCAGCAGGAGCAACAGGGCCACGGCGTACCTTACGGGCATGCTCCTGGCAAGGAAGTGCCTGAAGAAGGCCGATGTCGAGTATGTGCTCGACATAGGGCTAAGTTCCCCTGTGAAGAACTCAATACCCTTCGTCTTCGCAAAGGGCTGCACAGACGCAGGCCTGAAGCTGAGGTCTGGCATAGAGATTCCAGAGGGCGTATATAACTGCGCAGATACCAGGTATGCAAAAGCGTTAAAAGAGAAGCAGGGCACGCAGTACAGCGCGTACATAAAGGCAGGCATAGATCCTGAAAAGCTAGGAAGCCTCTTCAATGAGGCGAAGTCAAGAATAGCCAAAGAGTGATACATTGGACGAAACAGAACATACGGCATCATGGAAGCCCAAGACAAAGATAGGGGAGCTTGTGAGGAATGGCTCTATAAAGAGCATAGAGGAGATATTTGCAAGCGGGAAGACCATAAAAGAGGTCGAGGTGGTAGACGCGCTGCTGCCCAACCTTGAAGACAAGGTACTTGAGATAATCTCAGTGCAGCGAATGACCAAAAACAACAGGAAACAGAGGTTCAGGGTAACTGTAGTCGTAGGCGACAGAAACGGCCATGTAGGCATAGGCGTGGGCAAGGACGTTGAGGTAAAGCCTGCAATAACCACTGCCATACACGATGCAAAGCGCAGGATTATAACAGTAAGGCTGGGCTGCGGCTCATGGGAATGCAGCTGCGGCACCACCCATACATTACCGCTTACAGAGCGCGCAAAGTGCGGAAGCTCAGAGATACTGCTCAAGCCGGCGCCACGCGGCGTAGGCATAGTGGCGGCAGATACTGTAAAGAGCGTTCTAGAGCTAGCCGGAGTGAAGGATATCTGGACCTTCTCAAGGGGCAGGACGCGTGATGTATACAATACGGCGCTGGCTACATACACTGTGCTTAAGAAGCTGTCAGAGATAAAGAACAGCGAGAGCCTAAAGGCTCTGCTCTAATCCTCATAAAGGG
>CAZOFK010000005.1:8088-13609 GCA_964579185.1 Microcaldota archaeon | reverse complement strand
AAAAAAAGAAAAAAATAAAAGAAAAAAGAAAGAGCCTAATCCAGATACTTATACTCCAAGCCGCTTCCTACAAAAGAGAAGATAAAACCTATCAAAATAACGAGGAAGAGCGTGGTATTTCCTGCAGTGAGCGCTATAAGCGAGAATCCCGCTACTACTGCAGCTGTAAGAGAGCTGCGTGCAGCGAAGTCTCCGAATGCTCCAAGGCTGCCAAAGTTTGCAAAAAAGAGCGCCACTGCACCGACAACAGCTGCGGCATAGAGCAGAGGGCTCCATATAGCGCCGCCTGTGAGTGCGCTAGCCGCAAGCAAGACGACCCCCAAATATATCAGGCTTCCTATGAGCCTAAGGCCGAACGCGCCCATGCTATTGTCCTTTCTTTCCCTACTTCTAACTTCTTTAGGCATTGTATCACAATAATACATACTCTTTGTATATTCTTAAAATACACACATAAATTCGTCAATGAACGAAAAGTAGGTGCTGTGCCCTTTTCATTCAAAATCAGATGAGAGGCAAGCAGCAACGAAAGGGCAGAAACGCTCTCAGCGCAACAATGATAAACAAAACACTATAGATCCGCTATTCCGGGAGCTCTGCCTCAGGTCTGGATTACAGGGCCTTGACCGGGGGTCGAACCCGGTCCTGAGGGTCCACAACCCTCTATGCTAGCCGTTACACCACCAAGGCACGCTGCGCTGATTAAATGCCGCATATATAAAAATCTGCCTGAAAGACAACTGCATAAATCCAGTATGCAGTAGTATGCACTATATGCATGAATATATATTGTAACATGATTAAATATATTAGGGTGCGAGAGATGCTGTACCCATTTATACTGGCAGTTGCGCTGCTTCACATACTGCTTGCCATAGGCTCAGTAAACGCTCTCATACCACTGCTGCTTATAATAATACTCATAGCAGCTGCGGCAGGAGCCACGCGCGGCTACAGCTTTTTTAACATATTCGGAATATCTACTCTCATGGGCGGCACATTTACCCCAGGCGGAAGAGGCACCCTGGCAAAGGGCGGATATCCTTTCAGGGCTATGCTTGATAGACCTATAAGGCGCACGGCCTTATCCCGTCAGAGCAATAAAAAA
The DNA here is from genome assembly GCA_964579185.1 of Microcaldota archaeon. Lineage (GTDB taxonomy): Archaea > Micrarchaeota > Micrarchaeia > Micrarchaeales > CABMGC01 > JAJYIA01. The sequence continues at coordinate 12,501 of CAZOFK010000005.1, read as the reverse complement.
AGGCGCGACGAACTCAATACCAAAAGGATAGAGTTCCAGAAAAGCTATAACAGGACTCTCGGTGCACCTCAGGATGCAAGAGCCATACACGAACCCAATAAGCGATGGCAAGGATTCAGGCCAGCTTTTTTTGTTATTTCTCCAGTTGCCGCAGGCTTAGCCGAGGTTTTAGGAAGTGTCCCTAACCGTTTCCGCGAGGCACGCAGCAGCGGCAAGCTTGTGATACCTGCTAAAGAACAAAAAGATAAGGGAAGGCTTAAAATCGAGATGGAGAAAGAGTGGTTGGAGGGGCAGACTCAAGTTCTAACTACAAAAAAAGAGGAGCTCGAAAAGAACCTAAAGCTATCTTCCCTATCAAAAGAGGACAGATGGGAACTTACTAACACTGCTTTTAAACTTCGTGCAATGGACGAAAGGAAAAAGCTGTTAGCGTCGGCAATAGAGGAGATACATGGTATAGAAAGCCTTGTAAGTGACAAAAAAATAAGCAAAAAAACGTACGCCAAAGAATTTTATAAGATACTTAGAATGACATCGATGAAAGGAACGTATGGCGAAACAGGCGACTTTTTCCTATTCAAGCTTTTTGATCCTGTGCACGGAAGGAGTCCGTGGTTGTGGGGCAGGAATAGCCTATTAATGTCATTTAAGAAAGAATATGGACGTGCACCTAAACAATATGCACCGCTTCTCCAATTAGTTTCATTGGCAGCACCTGCTTCCTTATTTCTTTGGCCGTCTGCCACGCTCTCTGCCGTCTTGGAGGGCAATCGATATCGGGTTCAAGCTGAGAGAGAGAAGCGCGGTAAGCCCCCTGAAATTGAAAACAAAATCAGCAGCACTAGCAATTCTGAGTTTAGAAAGACTCTAAACGAACAGTTCGGAAAGCTCAACAAAGCAATCGCAAGCGAGTATGTCAAGCATGGTATAATCCAGTTCCCGCCTAAAGTAGAAGAGAATATGTCTATAATTCAACCAAAAGAAGAAGAAAATCCCGCCATAGTACCTGGTGATGCCGAAGGAAGGTGGAATATATATCTTACATTGTATAAGCGCAGATTCGAGAAAACAGGCGAGCCAGAAATCCCTACGTTATTACATTTCGAAGTAAGGCATGAGAAAAAAGAGCCCGGCCCGATATTTCGTATTGAGAAGAAAGTGGAAGACAAATCCAATGCGCCATTCTTTTATCCAAGTTTTCCATGGCTGGCAGAGGATACAAACCTTATCGACAGCGAGAAAGAAGCCCGCGCTGAGAGGCGCGGAGGAAAGTGGCACAAATTACCCTGAAAAGAGTATGTAAAGCAGCAATACACTCTATCGCAGTGCCTATTCTATCAGGCTTGGACTGGCATATCATCTTGTGAAGGCGGAAGACAAATCCAATGCGCCATTCTTTTATCCAAGTTTTCCATGGCTGGCAGAGGATACAAACCTTATCGACAGCGAGAAAGAAGCCCGCGCGGAGAGGCGCGGAGGAAATGCAGGAGGAAACAGAGGTGCATGAGCAAAAATACGGATAGACTATGTGCTTATCCCGTGCAATGCAATCCCATCACCCATTTATATATTGTGATATCAGATTGTTAGCATGACGTACCGAAGGCTTGCATTTTTTTTAGCCATTGCACTTGCCCTTGCTATCGGTGCCTCTTCCGCCAAATCAACTCTCTCGCAGTGTAATAAAAACTTAACCGCGCCAGTATATCTTCAGAACAACGAACTTATGATGATAGAACCTGCCCTCCTCGCTCTGATCATCTCCTTCGATGTTGTAGCCGTAGGTTACATACTAAGCAGGCTCCTTCCTTTAACAAACATCAGGGGCTGGCTTACCTCGGAGTACTGGGAGATAGCTAAATCAGCAATGCTCATAGTCTCAATCTATTCAGTAATAACCTTTCTTAGCAGCACAGCCCTGCTTCTAAGCGGCACTGCGGCTCCGGGAGGGATCATAGCAAATCCGGTCGGGAACCTTGTCTATCACACCGAAGTCTATCTCTGCAACGTGGATAGCAATGTCAGCGCAAGCATCCAGAACCTGACAGGTTTCTTCCTCGCAGAGGGCGTCCTGAAGAGCATAACCATAGAATACGGAGTTCCCATACCCCTGGGCCTTATACCAGGCCTGGAAGAGCTTCCAACAATCACCACAGGCGTAACGCTACCTTTCTATTCCAATTTCCTGATAGACTCTAATTTCATATACCACGGCCAGTTTACATCTATATACAATGATATGATAACATTCCTTCTCTTCCCTCTTAAGGTATTCAACGAGAGCGAGATACTGCTCCTGCCCATACTGGTAGAGATAGCGCTTGCCATGCTCATACCCACAGGCCTTTTTATGCGTGCCTTTCCCTTCACAAGAAACGCAGGGGGCACACTGATAGGCTTCGGCGTAGGCATAGCCGTGATCTGGCCATCGACGCTGCTCCTTATCAACGCTCCAATATCCTCATACTTTTATAATACTGTACTAGGCGGTATGCCCTCATCCAGTGCTCAGCCAGTCACATATCCTACCAGCTCCTCAGGCTCCTTCATCTCATATGCGTGGAACTATCTAATTGACCCGTTCAGAAATATGGTTACCATTAGTAATGACTTATGGCTTGCATTCAGTACTATAAACAGCATATACCCTTCTCTCAACGCTATCATGGACATGAGCATATATTCGATACTGCAGCTTTATATACTCCTTATAATAGACATACTTGTCGCATACACTCTTACCGATAGCGTCGCAAGGATGTTAGGAGGCACAATAAGGCTCAGGCTCGGAGGAAAGCTCAAGCTGGTGTAGAATATGTTGCCAATACTGCTCACAATAGGCTACAATTTCTGCAGCTACGCAGCCCTGAACAGGAACAGCTGGATAAACATAAACGTGCTAGTGGTCCTCGCCTTTATGCTGCTCTCCTCTCTCCTCTACGCGTTCAGCACCTTTATACCTGGCGCAAGAAGGGAGATGCTCAGAGGCACAGTTAGGTATGAACTGATGGAAGGCATCTTAAGCATGCTCATGATAGCCACGCTGGTTGTCTTCGCATCCACAGGATGCCAATTAGGCGCTGCGCTTACACGCCAGACTACTACATACACTGACCCTATCACGTTCTCACAGCATTATGTGAGCGATCTGCTCTTTGTGAAGGGGCCCGAGATCAATACCGAGATATACTCAAGGGGCATAACCTACCTAATAGACGCATTCACAATAAATGAGTTCATCAGCAGCATAGCGCAAAAGAACCCTAGGCCAGGGAATAGTCCTCTGGGCATTAACATCGCCTTACACAGCGGCGATGAACCTGCCTGGATCTTCTTCGCATATTACGGCATACTCACCTTCTTCTCAGCTTATATTGTTGTTACATTCGGGCTCCTCTTCCTCCTCTTCCTCAGCCTCCCGCTGATAGCACAGCTCTCCCTTACCATTATACTGCCTTTCTCAATAGTTATAAGGTCTATCTCATTCAGCGGCCCGAGGCTCCGCGATGCGTCAAACACCCTATTCTCAATAGCAGTAGCACTGTACTTTGTGCTGCCCCTCACGCTTGTACTGGACAGCTCAATAGTAAACTGGGTATACTGCATAAACACTAATCCGAACCAGTGCAATCCCTATTCACAATACCTGCAGTCTTACACGCTCAGCAGCATACCTGTGGGGCAGATCTTTACCTCACAGGAGAGTATAAACGTGGGAGGCAGCGGCGGAGCGTCGCTTAACGTGCCGATGAATTTCCTTGCGACTTCAGCAACGGCAAGCGGCGGCTTATTCAGCATGCTCAACGACCTTTTCCTAGGCCTTTTCGAAATGCCATACATTGTAAATACTGTCATATATCAGATAGCGCAGTACCTGTTCCAGGGCATTGTGCTGATGGCCCTTGATGTCGCAATAACGCTTGGATTCGCTATGGGTCTGGCAAAAGGGCTAAATTCCCTTTCAACGATATCTGCAGCAGGTCCTTTCTGGAGTGGTTAGATGCATCTATACATAATCGCAGCGCTCCTTGCAGGCAGCACCATGGGCTACGGGATTGCAACAGCTAGTGCATTCTACGCATGGCTGCCAGACATAATGCTTGGCATCCTCGCCTCCGCCTCTTTAGTCTCAATATACTACATAATAGGGGTGATACTCAGCAATAACAGGATAAAGAGCAGCGCAGCTAACGAGTTCGGCCAGGTTATAGGCACCGCCCTGATTATTGCCATACTGCTCTGGATACTAAGCTTATTCAACAGCGCCTCGTTTTCGCTTGTCTCGCTTCTCAGCAAAACTACGGTGCATAGCATATGCCAGCAACTTAAAAATGCCAATATGGACTTCATAAGCACAAATAGAAGCAACGTGCTGAACTACTTCCTTTGCTACAGCCTTATCAATCATGCAGG
>CAZOFK010000005.1:0-7988 GCA_964579185.1 Microcaldota archaeon | reverse complement strand
ATAGAAGCAACGTGCTGAACTACTTCCTTTGCTACAGCCTTATCAATCATGCAGGCAATCATGCAGGAGGCACCGACATAACTGCAAACCTCGATTACGGCCTCGTCTCAGCCTATATAATACTGGCAAACATGACAAACCAGAGCCTGACAAATCTAAATGCAGTATACATTTTTGAGAGCTATACGGGCCTGCTTGGAAACGTTAACTTCAGACCCTTCGTCGCATTCTGTGAGCCAACACCAGCATGTCTTCTAGTCAATCCGTACGTCGCGGCGCCTTTTGACGAAGGAGTCAAAATCATAGAGACCTTCAATGTCTTTGCAGGATACGGTATCTTCAGGGGTGTAATCTTCCCTGTGGTAGGCCAGTCAACAATAACTGTATACATGTTCATTATACAGATGATTTTAGTACTCCTCTTCCTCTACGGATGGCCGTACCTGCTCGCAGGAGGCATAATACTAAGGTCAACGTTCCTGACACGCAGAACAGGGGGCATGCTTCTGGCTATCGCAGTGACCGGGCTTTTGATATACCCTCTTTTATTTATATTCGAGTACGTCACGCTCTCCAACGCTCCGTCTCCGATAGGTCTATACCCAAGCAACCAGAGTGGCGCACCACAGCTCTATCAGATACCAGAATCGATGCAGCTCAAAGGACTGAACACCCAGAATCAGACCCCGATATCATACGGCACTCCAAGCTTCAACTTCTTTGTATTTCCAAGGGCCGATTATATCCTAAATTACAACGGATGCTGGCCTATAAGAGGCAGCATGCTTGACGAGACCCTTTCTATATTTGGCTCCTACCTGATTCCGGGTCTCTCTGTAATATACACTGAATTGAGTCTCATCGGCTCCACATTTAACAATTACTTCCCGCTGTTCGGCATAATACAATGCACGCCCAATAAAGTGATCAGAGCACTAATTGCACTTGAGAATCTCTATGGCTGGATCGCTGTAACCGGAACGATACTCCCATTAATAAATATACTTATATCAATATCAAGCGTGAGGGGACTCTCCTCCCTTTTCGGAGGAGACACAAACCTGCTGGGTATAGGCAAGCTGGTCTAGTGTTGAAATGTCACTAAAGAGTGCTGTAGTACTCATTTTCCTCTTTGCAATAGGCACTACTGCCGCTTCTTCCCAATTCTGCAACATATTTGAAAGAAGCAGTACCCCTGTTGTTACAAATGCATTCAACATAGAGAACAACGCAGCGCCGTGGAACAACATATTGGGATTGGCAGTGCTTACTATACTGATGGTTTTTGCAGCCCTCTCTGTGGTATATGCCATAGGCACGGCCTTCGGTATAAACAAACTTGTGGCATACTCAAGGGCAGAATATGCAGAAGGTATCTTTACACTTGCAATAATAGCTCTTGTCGGAGGCAGCACCGCCTATATAGGGCACGTCATGGCCTTTATATCCTCCGCTACTAATATCGGCATTACTAATAATCAGACCCCGACCAACGCTTATGGCCTTTATCTGGGACTCTGCAACAATATCGTTGCAAATGACGTTTTGCCTGATATGGGCAGCGTTCTCGGAATCCTGGTTAAGCTCATACCATACGAAATCCTTCAGACATTCGCCATAAAAATTGCCCCGGCCGCAATTACATTCATACCTACTGTTTCGTTTTCTCCATTTTCCGGAATGGGTATTGTTGTCTCTGCCACATTCCTCGAATTCTCCACCCTTTCTGTCTTCATCTTTATTGGAATATCCCTAATATTCTTTTTCATGCTCATATACTTCCTTTTTCCCCTTTTCCTCTACCTTGGAATACTCCTTCGCTCGTTTCCCTGGACGCGGGCTGCAGGAGGATCGTTCATAGCTCTCTTCGTAGCTTTCTACCTGATATTTCCGGTAATCTTTTATCCATTCACCGCAAGGCAGCAATCACAGATCAGCGAAAGTTATTGCAGAAACAGTCCTATTCCGTGTCCATCACCACAGCCGGGCATTGTAGCTTTCTTTACGAATGCTTTCACTTATATAATGGGACTCGTGAGTGTGTTATTCGGTAATCTGCCCGGTGTCTTCGTAGGCAGCATAGACGACTATGCGCAGAGCTTTTCAAACATCGCCCTGGAGCTGATAGGTCTGGGTATCTCATTCATAATCTCATTCGACCTCATGGAGGTTATGGCAGACTTCCTAGGGGCCCCTTCACTGCAGGGCAACAGGATACTCGAGAAGATGATATGAACGTAATCATGCCAAATATAAATGGCAGCATGTTCCTACTCGCGGCAGCGTCGTGCCTAACGGGCCTCAATGTGGTAAACTTCTGGAGTGCGCCGTATCTTGCCTGGTTTCCCGTAGTAATACTTGCAGTATTGGCCATTATAAGCATCCTCTCCATGGTATACACACTAAGCCCCCTTATAGGAAGGACAGACATAAGGATATGGGCAAGGGTGAAGGCGTACGAGCTCCTGCTTTCCATAGCGCTGGTGCTCGTCTTCGCAAGCTTCTCAACTCTGCTCTGCTCTATAAATCCTACACCTCTCCTACGGCAATTCAACCTTCTGCCAGGAACATGCAGAAACTCAAGCAACCTCTACGCTGTTTCTGTATGCGACATGTACCAATTCAACAACTACGCAGCCGCTTTCAATGAGCATTTCTTCTTACTCCAACTCGTTATTTCACTCCAGCCTGCACTCTATGTCAACCTAAATCCGTTTGTATTTACAGGCGGTATTGGCGTCTCAACAGCACTCAGCGCAGGACCGCTAGAGCTTTTTCCGGTTATGACTTCCTACAAATATCTTGGCGTGGTGCTCGACGCGCTCTACAGCGCAGTGCTGCTTAATCAGATACAGCTTCTACTCCTCTCCTCTTCAGCACTTCTCTTCGCAATCTTTATGGCCATAGGCCTTATAGCGAGGGCATTTGGGGTCACCAGGACCTTCGGGGGAGCGATGATAGCCTTTGCAATAGGCATAGGCTTTGTGTATCCTCTGCTTGTCAGCATAACATACGGCTTCATAGACTACGGCATGTATGAGCTACAAGTGTCTACCATTTCAACCCTAGTCCAACTTTCTCCGGTAGTCATTATTTATAACATAATACCTATAATAATAGGTGCAATATTCGGGAACAACCCTATCGTTAGAGCAATAACCAACACGTTCCCCCCCTCATTTATTCCATCGGTCTTCAATTATATAGGCCTTATAAGCCTCGGGCTTATCATAGTGCCGCTTATAAACTTTGTTATAGTGGATACATTCATAACAGACTTCTCCAGGGCCGTAGGGGAGAGAATGGATTTCCTCTCGCTGCTCACGAGATTGGTATAAGGTGTCGATGTGCAAAAGGCATTAGCAATGGTCTCTGTACTTTTCTTGATGCTGCTATTCGGCAGGCTCGATGCTGCCGCTGCTACTACTCCTTCAGCCTCACCATGCGCGAACCTGCCGCAGTTCGGCAGGATCATAAGCGCCTCGGCCCCCTGGTACTGCAACAACATCCAGACGGCGCTTTCCAGAGCGTGGGCGCAGTGGGTGCCAGTGGCGCTGCTCGCTGTCATAGCGGCATTCGGGATAGCCACAATAATATTTGCCGTAGGGGCCGCGTTGCGCAACGAACGCGTGAGAACGTACGGCATAGGCGAGTATTACGAGGCAATAGCCTCTGCCATTATCGTTATCGCATTCCTGTTCGTCTCAGCAATACTCTTCGGCCTTCTACCCAGCACCGTCACAGGCCCTATCAATCCATACAGCACTGCGCTCTCCTACATAACACAGGTGACAAACTCAACGCAGAACGTAGTGGAGCAGCTCTTCCTCATAGCCCTGTCAGACAGGTTCTACACCTCAATAAGCATCACCATATGCTCAAAAGCATGCACCCCAGACATAATATCGCCGTATAAATACGCGATAATGTACTTCTTCTACATACCTACATTCGCGCTTATAGACCTGCAGCTCGATGTCATAATGTTGCTCTACGGCGAATTCTACCTCATACTCTTCTTCATGTACATATCCATACCCGGCTTCCTGATACCTGGCGTGATCCTCAGGTCATTGCTGCCTACGAGAAGCCTCGGCGGAATGCTTATAGCTATATCAATAGGATTCTACCTTGTGATGCCTGTCCTTTTCTCAGTGGCGTATTACTTCACAGCGCAGAGTACAGTAGCTCAGGCGACAAGCAGCCTGGACGCCTTAGAGGCATACGGCGCAGGCAGCGGGGCAGTGCTCAACGCCATAACGCCCGCCTCGCCGCTCGTGCTGCAGCTTGATAACATAAGGAGCGGCATAAGCGAGTACTGGCTCGGCGTGCTCTTCTATCCCTCGCTTATAATAGCCATGACATACGCCATAATACTGCAGATAGCAGAATTCATAGGAGGGATGGCCTACATGTCAGGAAGGCTGAGGCTATAGCGTCCTAACCCTGCAGTCCGGATATTCTGGTTTTACACCCACACAGATAATCGTTCTACTGCAGCGCGTTCAATTGAAATGCCGCATGTGTCTCACATGCATCACTATTCTCCGGAGAGGATCTGGCTTTTGCCGAGGTCTCGATAATGTGGGATGCTACACGTGGTACGCACCACACAAATGTATTTATTGATTGCCCTTCTATACTACCTTGTATAACCTCGGGTCGCATCAAAAGCAGCCGATGGTGGGTCATTGCCTTCTACACAAACCCTCCTCTTCGCCATACTGCTCGGAGTTTCAGCAGTCTTAGTGGTACTCTCCGAGCCTATCCACAACGCCATACTTGATTCAATATTCGCAATACTGGCTGTCTTTATAGCATTGCTTGCGTTCTCCACAAAGTACTACACATATCTCTTCATACCTACCATAAACGCAGCGAAGGAAAGGAAGAAGAACATAGTTGTGAGCAGCAACGAAGCGTTCACGCTCTCCCCTGCCGGAGACGTAGTAATCACAAAGGAAGGGTCGGAGGTATACGCGAGCGCATTTGTTATAATACCTGTCTACAAGTCCGCCACAGAGATGAGTCCTGAAGCCAAGATAGATTTTGCAAGGTTGTTCAGCAGGATAATGACTCTGAGCAAGACCCCGGCAAAGGTCTCTTCGCAGCTCTATATAGTTAACAAGGACGAGTATATAGCGAAAATACGCAAGAAACTCGAGGAGGCTGAGGATAACTATAGGAATCTCAGTGCGACAACCTCGCAGCCATCAATGCTTGACAGGGCAAAAGGGGAGATTATGATGTGGCGCAACATGCTCTATGGAATCAGCGGCTCTCACTCGCAGTCCCTTGTCACATACGCCATGGTAAGCGCCGAAGCAGGAACCGAGGAGGAAGCGACTAATATAGCAAGGGAGCGCGCCGGAGACCTCAGCGCAGGCATAAGCACGCTGCTGGGAGTGACGGCTCACCTTGCCAGGAGTGACGAGATACTAAGGCTTGTCGAGCCCGAGTACATGATACCAACAGAGACAATAAACGAGAGGATAAGGCAGAAGGCGCGCGAGGCCGAAATCTAGTGACAAGCATGGACGAAAGAACACTCATCTACCTTGCCGCATGCGCAGTGCCCATGATTATAGCACTGACCAACATAGCATCATACGGTCCTCTCAGCATCATAGTGGCGGTCTTCGTACTCATCGGCCTTATGCTCCTTCTCATACTTAACTATGCAGACTTCCTTGTCTTTCCGGCACTTACAAGACTCTTCAACATAACAGTTCAACTCTCACGCGACCATACAGTGCCAAAGGCCGAAAACTGCATAATAAAGCATTACAAAAGCCTTTATTATGCTACGGGCTACCTTACCGCAAACATATACGGCTATGTCTTTTCCGAGGAGATGGTCTCAGAAGGCGAGGAGGAGAAGATGGTTTCTGCGCCTGACCTCTGGGAAAACATAGTGATGAATACAGACTTTTCATTCAAGTTCAGCATCGTTACCTCGACAAAGCCTGTGCAGAAGTACAGGGAAGACCTAGAAGGGCAGCGCGGCTATCTTGAATTCCAGCTCTCCAAGGAGGAGCAGCAGCAAAACCCAAACCAGCTGACAATAAACGAGATACAGCGCAAGATAGCAATACTTCAGGCAAGGATAAACAGGGTGTCTGCAGGGGAGCTGCCGCTTGACAGCATAATGTACATAGAGACCACAGCGGTAGGTGTGAGCGAGAAAGAGTCGACAGACGAGCTGCAGAACCAGCTCAACCACCTTGAAACAGTGCTCAGCTCCTTGGACCTTAGCATAACGCGGGTTTTGGGCAGGGAGATGCATACGCTGTACAAGCTGAATTACAGGGTCTTCAGCGCATCAGAGATGAGAGGGGCATTCCAGATGCAGAAGTAAATCAAATCATGCAAACGTCAGAAGAAACGCAGATCTCTGCAAACCAATATATACTTATACACATCAACTTTGTATACTGCGCTGGCGCAGCGCGCAGCGTGAGATGCATATGACACTTATAAGGACGCAAAGCCTGATGAGCGATGAGATTGCCAAGAGGGTCTTCCTAAGCCGGCCTCCCGAGCCGCCGTACGAGTACCTTTTCGGCGACCCTACAGAATCTATTTTTATAGGCATGACAAAGATTTTTCAAGTGCCGTTTATGTGGAACTACGCCTCACTGACAAATCCGCACATAGCAGTGGTGGGCATTACAGGCTCCGGCAAGTCCTTCTTCATAAAGACCTTCATCGCAAGGGCCAGCTACATCTGGAACACAAATGCAGTGATAATAGACTGGGCAGGCGAGTACATAGCATGGGTGAAGCAGAGCGGGGGCGCAGTGCTCTCCTTTTCAAAAGGCTCGTATATGAACATAATGGACCTCTCAGGCATGAAACCAATAGACAGGGCAAAGCAGATAATGAATTCCTTTGACATACTTACCGATATATCGGCCTTCCCTGAACAGAGGAGGCTTACGGCAGAGGCCGTAGAGCAGGCCTATGTCAACATGGGCTTCAACATTGCAAATATACCCGACCCTACGAAGGAGACGCCTACGCTCAAGGACGTTCTAAAGCTCCTCGAGGAGAAGCTCCAGGAGGGCACATACGAGTATCCAGCAGAGCTCGAGAATGCAATATACAGGCTCAGGCAGTTTTCCAGGGAAGGTGAAGACTACTTTGCAAAAAAGAGCACCATAGACATAGCAAAGCTCGTCTCGTCAGGACTTGTAGATCTTGATCTCTCAAGCCTGCCCGATGAGAAATTCAGGGCCCTTGCAGCTCTCTTCATACTCCAGACCCTCAAGGAGAAGATGAGGCTTGAATCGTGGAGCTCCTCTTCAGGGCTGAAAGCTCTGGTCGTGCTCGATGAGGCATGGAAGGTAGCAAGCGACGAGAGAAGCGACGCAGTCACAATAATACGGGAAGGCAGGAAGTACCATTTCGGGCTCATTGTGGCATCGCAGAATCCAACCGATATAAACGAGGCCATATTCTCAAATGTCGGGACCACTGTAATGTTCAGGATAAAATTCGAGAAGTTCATATCTTACCTTCAGGGTTCGCTCAACTTCTCAAATTTCATACGCTCAGAGATAGGCAAGCTTGGGGTAGGCCAGGCCGCTGTCGATATGTCATTCAATACAGCAGTCAAGTTCCCAAATATCTTTATGATAGATAAGGTCTTAGGGGAGGTGCCTCTCGATACCTATATCATATCAGTAGCAGAGACGCTCACACAGGAGGAGATTGCAAGCAGCTCAATCAAAAAGGAGTACACGTTTGACAAAGTCACGCTGAACTCAAAATTCGTTGAGAGCAGCCTTAGCTCTGGCACAATAGAGCACATATTCAGCAGCATAGGGAACCAGGGCACTACAATAGACATAAGGGGCTTCGTACAGATCATGGAAGGCGAGAACATAAGCAGGGACACGATCGTGTCCGTGCTGCGCGGCATAGGGCTCTCCGAAACCATCATAGGCCGCGTCTTCATGTATGTCCAGAAGGCAGTAGGCATTTAG
>CAZOFK010000004.1:0-22594 GCA_964579185.1 Microcaldota archaeon | reverse complement strand
CCATACGCTTTAGCGGTGGGAGGGTGTCACATTCTAATACCGACCGAATGTCTTATAAATTCAAGCCCTCATATTGCATATACCTGCTTTAGTGTTAATATTAATAAAAAGTGAGTTCATGGAAAGGGCATTGGTCATAGTGAAGCCGGACGGAGTAGAACGCAATCTTATAGGTAACGTTGTGGCAAGGTTTGAGGCTGCGGGACTAAAGGTAACTGCCGCAAAGATGCTCTTCCCTGATGCAAAGAAAACAGGCATGCATTATGCTGAAGATGAGGCATGGCTTCTCAGTGTTGGCAAGAAGGCAAAGAAGTCATATCTTGATAGCGGGATTGAGATAAAGGAGTCTGAGAGGGCTATAGGCATGAGCATCAGGTCCCGGTTAATAACGGAGTTCATGCGCGGCCCGGTCTTCGCCTTTGTCCTAGAGGGAAACGCTGCAAACGAGATCTCAAGGAAACTTGCAGGTTCGACTGAACCGCGAAGCGCAGATCCATCTACAATAAGAGGAGCATACTCTACTGACAGCTATGCTCTGGCTGATGCGGAGAAGAGGCCCGTAAGAAATATTATACATGTATCAGAAAATCAGGAAGCGGCAGAAAGGGAGATAAAGATATGGTTCAGCCCTGCAGAGATATTCAAAAGGGTATAATAGAAAGAGCTCAGACCTGCATACCAAGCCTGGCTTCCTCCGTTATCATCTCCGGGGTCCAGGCCGGTTCCCAAACAAGGTCTATATTGACCTTGCCGACATCCTTCAGGGCCTCAAGCCTCATCTGCACATCAGCAAGGATTATGCTTGTCACTGGGCACATAGGACTCGTCATAGTCATCCTTATATCAATGTCCTTCCCGCCGCTTACGCTTATCCCGTAAAGAAGACCAAGGTCCACCACATTTATGCCAATCTCTGGATCCACTGTCTTCTTCAATGCGCCTATAACCTCACGCAGCGTTATATCTCCCATAAAAAAACATATGCATCAGCAATATTTAATCCTATGCCCAGAAAACCACATAAGCATATATGCCACATTCAAGTTCTGCATAACGGCGATGAATTCATCCAGTAGCACTTATAGTTGCTGGAGCATTCGTTGTCCCCATTATCTTTGTTAAGGCTGCTTTCATTTGTTGCTGTGCCAGAGCATTCTAACCCGTTAAGTGTTGAACCTGTGAACGCGTTATTCTTGAATGTACTCAACTCTGTATTTACAAGTAATAGCCCAATCCTTTCAGCCATACCTATATTGCTCTCTACATCGAATACAGAGCTATTAAATAACTCAATCCCAAACGCGCTGGCATTTTCTATCCTGTTATTTAATACCGTTCCGTACTTGCTGTTGCCTGCATATATGCCCTCCTTAGTGTTTGAGATCGTGTTATTCTTTATGGCCGGATATTCTGAATTTGTAAGGACAACTGTATCGTTTGTATCGCTCACGGTGTTATTAAAGACACTAAGCTGCTGCGAGCTTCCCTTTACTCCTATTGAAAAGCCTTTTATGTAACAGTTCTCCACCACTACTCCGGTTGCATTCTCCACATCTGCGAATGTACCTCCATTCGTGGCCATTACGGTGTGGCCATTGCAGTTGAGGACTGTATTGTCTGCAGATGTCGTATTTGTATCATATATATTATAGCATGTCTGGCCGTAGGTGTAAAGCATATCCTGCTGAAGTAGTATCTGGCTAGAATGCGTCACTGCAAAACACGACGCGGAAATCAGAGGATTAAGCTCCACGAGCCATGCACAGCCCCTCTTTGTGCTGCCGTGGTTTACGCCGTTGCCGTTTGCATTTATCCCCATGCTTGACCCTGCACAGTAATAGTCATCTGCTGCATTTGTGAACGCACTGTTATTCATTATAGTGTTGTTGTAAGTGCCGTCAAATCTGAATCCATAGGCAGCGTTGTTTGTTGCGTTGTCCCCTTTCACAATGTTCCTTGTGTCATTCTCAAACACAAAGCCTGTCGATGACCCAGCATTGCCGTTCAGTGCAGAGTTATTCAAAAGCGCGCTGTCTCTCACGTTCTTAAGTACAAATCCTGCATAGCTGTAGCGGCTGGCCGACATGTTCGAGAGCCTGTCATCGCTGCTTGTATTCAGGTACACAGCATCAGATACGTTCCGTATCTGCATATTGCTTAGTACTAGATGCGAGGTGTTTCCTGCAAATACGCCATTCGAATAGCCGCTGATGTCGCAGTTTCCTATGCTCACGTTGTCCAGGCCTACAGCAGCAAAGGCGTTTCCAAGGCCCCCGCCCACTATGAGTTTGTTGTTGCAGTTTATGTTTACGTTGCTAGCCTTTATGTTTATGCACGTTGCGCTCTTATTGACTATATTCTGCATAATCTCATACTCTCCAGGCAACGAGATCGTTGCACAGTTATTAATAGGATATGCAGTAAGCGGCGGCAGCACCTTGGTTCTGCACGATGTTGCCCAATTGCAGTCTGTGACCCCGCAGGAGGTACTTTGCATGAGGTCAGTAGTGGCGTTATATGATGACGCACTGCAGTAAAGGTCTCCTTTATTGTTTGAATTCAGCGAGTCGCCTACGAAGGTGTCCTCATCTCCGTTCTCAAAGGCTATGCCATACGAATTATTCCTTGCTGTAATATTCCTAAATGCAAATCCTCTTACGTTGCTAAGGTAGAGCCCGTAGACATTATTGCGGTATGTAGAATTGAGAATTGATCCTGAAGCAGAACCGTACATCCAGACAGCATAGATATCATCCCATCCATTAGTCTTGAGCAGAGATATGTTGAATGTGTCAAAGAGTCCAACCCCTGCAGTGTCGTTTACTAGATTGCAGTTTGATATCACAGTTCCATATCCGTTTTCTTGGAAGATCCCTATATTCGCATCTTTTATCGCATAGCCTCCGCAATCAAGCTTTACCTCCGGCGCTATTATCTTTATGCACGGCAACTCCCTTGCAAACACATTGGCAGGATATACATAAGGCAGAATACTCAGGTTACCCGCAAGCCTGTATGTCCCTGACTTAAGTATGCTTCCGCAACTTGTAATCACAGGGCCGAGCGAAATCTTAGATATATTATAAGCCAGGTTCTGCGCACTGCATGTTGCAAAGCTGCAGTAATCATTGAAATCGCACCCCGATCCTATAAACTTGTTAGAGAATCCGAAACCTGCACTAGCGTTGCATATTAAGTCCACCCCGTTGTTCCTGAATGTGTCTCCTATGAACTGATTCAAGGTAGAGTTAAGCCGCATACCGTAATACGCATTGTTCTGTATAACGGTCCTTGTTACCATGTTGTTTCCGCCACCTATGATATCAAGGCCTCCCTGACTTCCTTCGGCCCCATAAATATAGCTGCCATCCACCTCTACGCCTGTTGAGTTGCCAAGATAAAGCCCCGAAACCGAGACATTCGTTATGCTTATACTAAGCAGCACTGATGCCTTTACATCTTCGAGGCGCATGCCATATGAGAATTTGGATACGCGAAGGTTTTCTACACTTATGTTCCTAACACCTGCTATCGATATCCCATAAGTGAAAGGCTGCACAGAAGAGAAAGGCCCATTTCCATAAACCCCAAAATTGTTCCCCAAGAGCTTTACGTCGCTGCTCTCGATGCTTATGCAGGCGCCCTTGCCTATTTTAGTGCTTATATTACTCTCTAGTTGGTATGTGCCTGGAGAAGTTATGGCAGTGCATGAAGCAAGTGTTGTTACTTTTTGCATCGGTATTGTAGTGGTATAATTTATTGTGGTGACTGTCATGAAATGTTTGTATGCAAAGTATCCAACAGAACCTATCACTATTAATATGACTAATGCAAGTACTGGCTTTCTCGCACCTCTCTTCTTAGGCTTCCACTGCGCACTATCAGGGGCCTTCTCCTTCCCTTCATCCTCAGGGCCTTCCTCTTCAGGAGGAGCAGTTTCAACGTTTGCAGCTATAGGAGGCGGCAACTGCGTTTCCTCAGGTTCTTCCTCAACGCTCTGCTGGACTGTTTCCTGCATAAGAATCGTTGCAGAAGGCAATATATCGATACCATACCCATTAGCGCTTAACGAAATGACCCTGTTTCTATCGTGCATGAAGCATACCCAAAACATAGAACGTCATTATAATCCTTTCTAATAATTATATATACCTATTTGTAGTTACATGCACGCAGAGCGTGCCCCGATAGCTCAGTGGTAGAGCGCTTGTCTCGTAAACAAGAGGCCGAGGGTTCAAATCCCTCTCGGGGCTCGCTGTCAAAGGGTATCTTCGGCTCTTCGGTTGAAAGATCTAATCTATGCCCTATGCCAACAATAACAAAATTGAAGGACTTTAGCCTCTTGTCTTTGTTTGCGCGTTTAAAATCATAGGACAAAAAGCTAATCAACTGAATTCTGCCAGCTTCTTCCACCACTTCAGCTTCCTTTCTATATAATAGTCAAAAGAGTACCTGCTAGGTCCTTCCAATGTATTTATTGTAATCAGCATTAGAAAGACTATGGCATATATTATCCCTGTTCCTATGTCTGTAGAGCTCGGCCCGTAAGGCCCTCCGAATCCTTCAGGAACGCTCCAGATCAGCAGGCTGAGTATGATGCCTCCGCTGTATCCAACCTTCCTCATAAAGCCAAATATCAATGAGAGGGCAATTGCAAGCTCTGAAAAGGCTATGATATATGCCCAGAGTGCCGGATTCGTTGCAGTTATTCCTACCCAAAAGGAGAACCATCCTGCAAGCCATGAAGGATGGTTTGTAGCTGCACCCTGTATGAAGCTTGAGAAATTCTGTGCAAAGCCTGGCTGGAACTTGAAGTACGCGTCAGTTAACCATACAAAACCAAATACTACTCTTGCAAGGCTCTTCAATGCACCTGCTTTCCTGTGAAGGAAGCTCCCCCTCTTTTTTGCAGCCATAAAAGTCATTATGCATTATAAACATTAAACATAAGAGTTTAATGAATGTGCGTTTTGAGGTCTTGTAGAAACCCTATACTAATAAAACCCGAGGGATTAAAATCCTTCGGGTTATCGGTTACCTGGCGACGTGTATGGAGACTAACGCCCTCTTTCCCATAATCCATCAGAGTATCGATATGCGATGAATAGTGGAACATATTATGGATTCGATGTAAAAGTATAAAAGATTGTAAGGTGAAGTATGAGTCAATCGGGAAACATTATCGGCTGCGGCTTTCTGCTGCAGTCAAATCAACATAGTAAGATATCACTATGGTAAACTGATGTTTGCTGGTGGGAAATTGACTAATAAGACTGCGCTTGGAGTAGCTGTGGTGCTGGTTGTAGTCATGATAGCTGCAGTACTGCTTCTGCTAAGCCATGGCAGACCCACAAGCAGCAATTTTCAGAACGAGACCTTGAACATGTCTGTGAACCAGACCGATCCATACGCACATCTCTCTACTGCAAAATTTGCGCTCGTCGCTCCATATGTTGTCCTTGGCTCTAACCCTAGATTCGCAAGCCTGGCAAAGGAGAAATACGACTTCCTGTACTCAAATGCGTCCAACTTCGCTTCCGTTGAGAATTCTCAGTTCATAGTGCTCGTAGTCAATGGCAGCTATCCCATATACATGCAGCTTGCCCTCAAGGCAGTCAATGCGTCAGTGCTTGGCTATGCCTTGAATGACAGCAAAGGCGAAATCATAAGCAGGAGCGATGTCTGGGGGCCGAATCAGACAGTTTTCATACTTGCAGGCTACAGAAGCGCAAACTCCCTCGCATCTGCGCTTCTCAGCTTCTTCGTCAGGCAGCCAGTCTACGCTCCCCACCAGGTCGTAGGCAAATTCGCTGCCTTCAACGGCTTAGTTAAGGGCTTCAGCGCGAATGACCCTATCCTTGATGCGTATTTGGGCAACATGTATGAGCTTGGGCCACACGATACATCCCTGAAATACCCTTACAGTTACTATGACCAATTTGCATATCTGCTGTACTACGCGCCGGTCATAATGAGCCTGGTGCCCGGATTCGCGGGTAATGTATCAGGCCTTGGCCTTCCGATGGACTCGCTGATATGCATACCTCCGCCTCCGCCTCCAGATGGCTCTTCCCTATGCATTGGAGATTATGTTGCTATGCCAATGTTCCAGTTCGGCTCGGCCCCACCACAGGCACCAGCACTGCACTATGACACTGGCGACTGCAATTTCTTCGGCATAGACGACTGCATAGATGCAGAAGGCTGGGCTGCCTCAGGGATTAACCCGCAGCTTCCATACCGAGAGATACCCAGTGTGTACTTCGGATTCACTGCAACAGGGAGCGAGATACCGCCATCGATGAGCGGCACAGCGGGGCCGGTAAGCGACTATCTGCCGATAACGTGGTGGGTGTACGGGCCAGGCTCCCTTGGCGAATCCACTGGGGGAATCCAGAGCGGCATAATGCCGCAGAACGAGACGCAGTTGCTCATGAATGCAAGCGTGGAGATGTTCTCTGCGCCTTTGGGCGAATCTCCTCTGGGCAACTTCACAGTCTACAATGCTACGAACGCAATGGGCACATACTCATGCTTCAGTTCCCTCTGCGGCATGGATTTCAATTACGCGCTGTACGCGCTCCTGAGTGTCTCGTCCACCATACCAAAAAGGGCGAACGTGCTCTCTCCGCGTAACTATTCGCCTGCGCCATACGCAAATTACTCGGCAATCCTTGATCCTGTCACCCTGACCACCCCGAAAGTAGTCAAAACGCCTTCAAAGAACTATTATTTCAGCTATTGGAGCGTCTACTCCGAACTGGACGGCAATCAGTACTATCAGCAGTTCTATACTTCCAATGCGACATTCCAGTTAATAGGGCCCACGCAGGCCCAGGCGGTGTACACGAGTAGGAGCTTGCCTGGGGCAATCACTGCGACGGCCGAATACATGACTCCGAGCGCGTACATTTCATGCCCTCCGATTCTGAATTGCACCATCTCGTCATCATACCCCATCGGAGGCGTAAGAGTCTCTATAACCAACATGTCAGGTGCGCCTGTGTACTCCAACACCACCGGAACCAACGGGAGGTTCATTACGCCAACGCTGGCAGGAAACTGCTACCTCGTGACCGCGCATAAAGCAGGCTATAACTTCATCGTCATGCCGAATCCCCTATGTGTCAACGGCCCTGGCGGAGTTTTTGCGGTCGACACAAGCCCGTACATATTCGAAGCATCATGGCCGAAGGGCTACGCTTATGGTGGCGCGCCGCCGAACGCTACGCTCCAGATAAATCTCACACTTTCATATGTCAATGGTATACCCGCCGGGGGCGTCATGCTTCACGCACATGCGAATTCTGGTGCTATAAGCGGACCGGCAAAGACCTCTGACAACGGGACAGCTGATTTCATATGGCATGCTGGTGGAGGGAGCGGCATCTACTACCTCAACTTCACTGCTTCAGGGATATTCATACCTCCGCAGACTTATTCAATGCCTGTTGTGGTCTATTCTGGCAATTACTCCCATGTCATCCTGAATGTGAGCCTCTCTAACAGCGCGGTTACCGGTGCTCCTGGCACATCACTCATTGACAGAGTTACTGTGCATGTCTGCCAATTCGCATTCAATCTCTCATCAAACGCGACGCTATCATGTGTGAGACCATATGCTGTGAATATGTCCATCTCTGACCTACCGACAGGCGTGAATGCAAGCTTCAGTCCCAACCCAGCATTGGCAAATACAATAACCCTTAACGATGCAACAGACCTGCACATCTCGCTCGGCAGTAGTGCGCATCTAGGCAGGTCCACAGCATACGTCACGGCAAAGGTAGATGCAGACAACAGGACATATCATGCGATCGCTCCGCTTTCGGTAAACGTATCGTATTCACAGCCATCCAATGGGACTGGTGGTGGCCCGCCCGGCAGCAACAGCTCAGGCTATGGTGCTATCAACTTTACAGTGTACTTCAATGGGGCCCCTGCAGCGGCAGCAAGAATCTGGTCACCGCCGTTCTATACGGGCGGATGGTACACCGGCTCCAACGGAAAGTACTATACCGGCTACACAGTGAAGGCAGGAAAGTATGAATTTATAGGCACGTATGACAACATCTCCAATACAACAATAGTCACGGTGAAAAACAACACAGTGGCATATGCATACATCCGCATAAACGGCGCAACGACTACGTCAACTTCTACTTCAACTTCTACTTCAAGCAGCACCACGTCCTCCACCCCTTCAACATCCACAACAACTATCGCTTCGCAGGGATACTACTCCTGCAACACGTGCTACAAGGTAATAATTGGGGGATACTCGTGCCCTCCAAGCTGCCCTAGTAGCACACAATGCTCATATGGGGGCTTTGAATGCACTTAGCATCCGCCATTGGCTTGCTGAAACTGATCTAACTTTGTATATCAGTGTGCGCATCGGTATCAATTACCGAACGTATCAGATTTTTAACATAGCATATTTATATATATCATAATATGATATATAGTGATGTGGATATGCCTGATATGGAGATAAAGAACATGGTAAAGCTGTTTACAGTACTTCTGCTTAGTGAAAAGGAGCAGTACGGATACGAGATAATGAAAGAGGTAGAGAAGAGACTAGGAAAGAAGGCCAGCCCGGGGCAGATATATCCTTTCTTGAAGCAGCTCAAGAAGTACCGTTATGTTGATACGAATGAGAAGGCTGAAAGAGATAAGCAGACTTATTACCTGACTCCCGAAGGGAGGAAGTTCGTTGGGCGGCTCTCAGACAGGTTCGGGGATCTCTTTGAGATTGTGATCAAGCCCAGGCTTACAGTGTGCGCACACTGCAGTTGTGAGATATATAAAGGAGGCTACAAGGAAAAGGTCAATGGTAAGTACCTCAGTTTCTGTTGCGGAAATTGTGCTAAGAGCTACAAGGCGATGAAGAGTAAGGATATATGATATCGGCGAGTGTATGGCGAAGAATAACTTCTCTGAGATAAATTCTAAGGCAGCTGCAATAACTGGTGCCGTTGAATAGGTGAATAATATGAAGGATCCCGTATGTGGAATGAATGTAGGAGAAAACACAAATTTCAAGAGCAGCTACAAAGGCAAGACATATTACTTCTGTTCTATGTCTTGCAAACAGAATTTCGGCAAGAAGCCAGACAGCTATGCAAAGGGTTGATTGTAGGATGGAATATCAGTGCTCTATATGCGGGTTGCATTACAAGAGCAGGAAGCTGGCTGCTGAGTGCCATGAATGGTGCTCCATGCACGACAGTTGCAATTTCAAAATAGGTGGGCAGTCCATAGAAGCCGAAGCAAGAAGAAAGAAGTAGGCGAATGAATGGCAACAGACCCGGTATGCGGAATGCATGTGGAAGAAGGCAGCACATCCTTAGCTAGCGAGAAAGAAGGCAGAAAGTATTATTTCTGCAGTACGACATGCAAGCTGCAATTCGACAAACCTGAGCTGGAGCTTAAGATCCTTAAAAGGGCGCTTGCTATATCATGGCCTCTGACCATAATAGTCGCAATATTGACATATGTCCTGCATCTAGGTTATGGGAACTATATGATGCTTGTGCTTGCGAGCATAGTACAGTTCTATGCCGGCCAGAGGTTTTACGCCGGCATAGCAGATGCGATCAAGAACAAATCCGCAAACATGGACACGCTTATAGCGATAGGCACCACCGCAGCATGGACGTACAGCACGGTAGTAACACTCTTTCCTACTGTTTTTCCTGCTGGAGGAATCTATTTTGATACCTCGACCATCATAATATCCCTGATTTTGACAGGCACATACATGCAGAGGCTCGCAGAGTCGAGAGCATCTACTGCGGTTACGGCACTGCTGGCCCTGCAGCCGAAGGTAGCACACCTGCTGAAGGGCAACGAAGTAAGAGACATTCCAATAGAGCAGGTCAAAGAAGGAGACCTGCTCCTTGTAAAGCCTGGTGAAAAGATACCTACCGATTCCATTGTTGTTGAGGGAGAGAGTTCTGTTGACGAATCTATGATTACCGGAGAGAGCATGCCTGTGACAAAAAGGAAAGAGGACAAGGTCATCGGCGGGACCATGAATGCGACAAGCTCGTTAAGGATAAAGGCTGCAAAGGTCGGGGAGGACACCGCTCTTGCGCAGATAATAAAGATAGTACAGGATGCAGCTTCCAGTAAGGTGCCTGTACAAAAATTGGCTGACAAGGTATCCTCCTATTTCGTGCCTGTTGTCGTATTAGTAGGCATTGTGTCTGCGCTGTTGTGGTATTTTGTCGGCGGAGTAGGGATTAACACCTCAATACTAATATTTGTAAGCGTGTTGATTATAGCATGCCCATGCGCACTTGGAATAGCCACACCCGCAGCGCTTCTCGTCTCTTCCGGGAAAGCGGCAAAGGAAGGGATACTGGTCAAGAGCGGCGAAAGCCTGCAGAGGGCAAGCAAGGTCAATGCCATAGTGCTTGACAAGACCGGAACGCTCACAAAAGGCAAACCTGAAGTAACAGATATAATATCAACCTCAAAATATAGCAAAGATGAGATACTGAAACTTGCGGCTATCGCAGAGATAAGCTCCGAGCATGTGATAGGCAGGGCAGTAGTCGATAGGGCAAACAGGGAAAGGATAAAAACGGAATTTCCGGAGAAGTTTACCTACAGACAAGGATTTGGCATCACCGTGCTCACCGGTGACGGTAAAAAGGTTATGATAGGCAATAGAGACCTATTCGGAAAGGTACAGATTGGGGAGGAGGTTGAAAAACAGCTAGAAAGGCTTGAATCTGAAGGAAAAACCACGTTGGTAATAGGTGTTGATAACAAGGTTATAGGGCTGATATCCCTGGCGGATGTGCTTAAGGAGGACAGCAAAAAAGCCATCGAGGCTCTCCAGGGTGCAGGGAAGGAGGTATGGCTCGTCACTGGCGACAATGAGCGCGTTGCAAATGCTGTTGCAGGGCAGCTTGGCATAAAGAATGTAGTTGCGCGAGCCAAACCAGAGCAAAAGATGGAAAAGATAGAAGCACTTCAGAAATCTGGAAGGGTTGTGGCAATGGTTGGTGACGGTATAAACGATGCCCCCGCGCTGACGAAGGCTGACCTGGGCATAGCGATAGGCGCGGGGACAGAGGTTGCAGTGCAGGCTGGAGGGATAATCTTGATAAGGAACAGCATCTACGATGCCTTCGTCGCACTGGAGCTCGGCAAGAAGACTATGGGCAAGATAAGGCAAAACCTCTTCTGGGCGTTCGGCTACAACATAATCTTGATCCCTATCGCCGCTGGGGCGCTCATACCCTTCCTAACGGTAAGTGTCTATAGCATATTGCCATTACTTGCGGCATTTGCAATGGCATTCAGCTCTGTTACCGTAGTGTCTAACTCACTCCTACTAGCAAGATTCAAAATCTAAAGGTAAAAACTTATCTTTTTTGCAGTAACAGTGAATGTAGCACGCATAATCATCAGTTGCATCCCACCTTCAGTTTATTAAATCTTGGCAGCAATACTCTAAGCATGTATAATACCTTCGAAACACTCATCATACCTGGCGCTGTTGCATTTGCAGCCACTGTCATAGGCACGAAGTTTCTCATGCAATACCTCTACGGCGCAGGCATTATAGCGGAGGACAGAAACAAGGAAAAGGTAGTAAGGCTTGCCAGCAGCGGAGGTCTCGCAGTAACGTTCGGGATAATACTCGGCATACTCACTTACACCTTCGGAGGCACCTTTGTTTTCAGGCCTGTGCTCAGCGTTTCAGACATACTTGCTGTGGCGCTCTCCATAGTGCTTATATCAATGGTCGGCTTCCTTGATGATATAAATGTAAAGGGGAAAAGGGTAAATACGACAGACATCATGGATATACGCCAGGGTCTCAAGCAGTGGCAGAAACCGCTGCTCACGCTTATAGGCGCCCTCCCGCTCATGGCTATAAACGCAGGCGTAAGTTTTGTCACAATACCCTTTCTGGGCAGGGTAAATCTAGGACTCATCTACCCATTAATCGTACTGCCCATAGCTGTTGTCTTTGTATCAAACGCTGTGAACCTGCTGGGTGGTTTCGATGGCATACAGCCAGGCATGGTTCTCGTGGCAAGCCTGGGCTTCCTTATCTACTCTATTCTTAACGGTACATATATAGCTACGCTCCTTTCTGCACTGCTTTTTGCCGCTGTGCTAGCCTTCCTGCCTTTCAATCTCTACAGAGCCAGAATCATACCCGGTGACAGCTTCACATATGCCGTAGGCGCAACGCTTGTTGCCATAATGGCCACAGGAAACGAGGAGATTTTCGGAATAGTGGTTTTCGCGCCTTGGATAATAGAGTTCCTGCTGCATCTAAGGCGAAAGTTCAACGTTACTGACCTTGGCATAAGGAGGAAAGACGGCACATTCAAAGCGCCTTACGGCAGGAGGATATACAGCATAACCCATCTGCTTATGAATATGAAAAAAATAAAGGAAAAGGAGATGGTGCTTTACATCTCTGCAATAGAAGCCCTTTTTGTCATTCTCGCCTTCCTTCTCAGGTTCCTGGGCGTATTATAGGCATCTGCACTGCTGCCTGTAAGGAGTATGTCAGACCCCCTTATGAGTTTATTCCTGCCTGCATGCTTTGCATATCTAAGCGCATTAGCCGCAATCTTCTCTGCAAGCTTCTCCAGCTCCCTTTCCAAATCCAAGACCGCATCCTCTGTAACCCGCTCTGCTCCTGCCTCTCTTAGAAACTGTTCTACATCGTATAGACTAAACCTTCTTTCGCTCAAGTCACCACCACAGCAAAAGCGTATCACTTAGAATGGCAAGGGTTAAAAAGGCTACGCTATTGCATTGAATAGTGGCATACCACCCAGAAGGATTTACGCAGAGGCACAGAGCCAAGCTGAGCATCAACCTCAAAGTATAAAAGGCTGCGTGCAGTAGTATAGGCGATGCCTTTGCAATGGGTGTATCAATGGCCGATGAGACCGCAAGCAGCGTTCGCCAGTGGGATGATCAGGTAGACCAATTCATAACCTCGATAGATGCCATAACCACAAGCGAGGCGGGCATAAGCCTCAGGGAGATGCTTACCCACCCTGAAAAATACCTCTCAGACAAAGACGCGGCAAAGAAACTCGATGCGGTTAAAGCTATAGTCTTCACGTATTTCGGGAATCTCACAGACTCAATGAAGGATGAGAAGGAGAAGCTAAGGTCCGAGCTCGAGAGCGCAGGGGTCCAGTATATAAGCATAAACAATGCCATAATGGACAAGGCCGCAGGTTTGAAGATACCTTACATAAAGCCTGTCCTTGTAGACCTGAATACCGACCTCAAGGAAGAGGTAGTCATAGAGCAGTACAACGACACAATCGATGCGCTTATAGGGAAATTCATCGCTGAATCAACGTATGTTGCTGACCTCTCCGGAACGTACAAGGGTCACACCCTCGGATCATGGCTCTTCTCCACATCCAAACCATTAGTCCTTACCATAAGGCCTCCTGAGGGTCTGCTCATATTTGTGGAAAGGGCCAACGAAGCCATAACATCGATGCTTGAGAGCTTGGTCCCGATGGCATGAAGACGCAGGGGCAGAGGGTCCCGGGCAGCAGGGCTGGACATATGCGGCGCATAATCATTGTAACAGGCACGCCCGGCGTGGGCAAGACGAGGCTTGCTAAAAAAATCGCAGCAGAAAGAAAGGCCCTCCTGATTGATGTGAACGGCATAGTCAGAGGCAAAAGGCTCTTCTCACGCGTCGAGAGCGACGGCACGCTTGTGGCTAAGATGGGCCCGCTCTCGATTGAGCTGGAGTCCATTGCCAGGAAGCACCACGGCACAATAGTAATGGAGGGGCACCTTCTATGCGAGATCCCGGTAAGGAATGCGGAGTGCATAGTAGTAAGGGAGCATCTGAGTGTGCTTGAGAGGAGGCTTCTAAAAAGGAGGTACTCAAGATCCAAGATCTGGGAAAACCTTCTCGCAGAGGCTATGGACTACTGCGGCGAGCGCAGTAGGTCGAATTATGCGCATGTATATGAGGTATTCTCAAGGGAGTCGGGCGCCGCAAAAATCATTGACATGCTGCAGCGCAGGAAGCACGGGAAGATAGAGCTTCTTGAAGAGTTGGTGCCCTTCCTAAAGGCGGCAGCAGGGCAGAGCATCAGGACAAGGTAATTCATTGAGCAGGCGTATAAAGGATACATTCTCAAGGATATCGGGCAGCTACGATCGTATGAACCATATGCTCAGCCTAGGCATAGACATTCTATGGAGGAGGAGGGCCGCAGAAGCGCTGCTCAAAAACATGCAAGGAGCGAAAAGATACTCTATACTTGATGCCGCAACAGGGACAGGCGACCTTGCCATAGGCATCGAGAGGCTGGCGCTCAGGCGCAGCCTCAGCGTAAGCATAACCGCTCAGGACTTCAACAAGGAGATGCTCTCCCTGGCGCGTTCAAAGGCATCAAGGCTGCACTGCAAAAATATACTTTTCGAGGAGGGCGACGCATTGCACATGCGTTACGGAAACGCGTCATTCGATGCCGTGGCCTCGGCGTTCGCGCTGAGGAACTTCGACAGCATCGCTGCCTTCTCGGATGAGGTGTACAGGGTTCTAAGAAAAAGAGGCAGCTTCGTCTTTCTTGACATGGCACTGCCGCGCGGAGCTCCAGGCAGGGCATTCTTCAGGATATACTCACTGCTCATGAAGGCCGCAGGCTCTGCTGTGGACAGGGATGCATACGCATGGCTTGTCAAGAGCATAGAAGGCTTTGACAGGAAGGGCTTAAGGGATGCTCTCTCCGGAAGCGGGTTCAGTGATGTAGGCATAGAGGAGCTGCCCAGCGGCATAGCCTTTATCGCAAGCGGCTATAAGTAAGTAAGCTCTTTCTTCTTCAGGATCTCTGCGTCAAGCCTTACGGCCTTTGCATACCCTGCGAGCACTGAGATATCCCCAATCAGTCCGAGGGACTTGAAAGCCCTCTCTATGAACGAGTTGTTCAGCGCTACGGCTCTCCGGAGCGAAGGCCCTGCACCCTCTCCGTAATGCTTCATGAACGCCCTCACTGCATTTGAGTGTCCGGCATGCCTCCTGCTCTCGGGCTCTGCAGCGTCAAGGCCCATAAAGTCAAGCACATCATCGCGTATCTGGAAGGCTATGCCCAGGTCCTTACCGAACGCATAAAGCCTCTTTGCATTCTTGTCAGATAGATATACTGCAGCTATGCTTGTTGAAGTGCCTATAAGCGAGGCGCTCTTGAGCTCAGCCATGCGCAGATAAGCATTCAATCCCGGGACCTTCCTCCTCTTCTGATAGGAATAATCAAGCATCTCCCCAGCGCACATGTCCATTGCAGAGTCTGAGATGCTCCTGATGACATTTACTCCGTATGCGCATGATTCCTGTATTGCCTTAGATATGAGCGCATCCCCGGCAAGCAGCGCCCTCTCCCTCCCGTATCTGACATGCACAGCAACTCTTCCCCTTCTCACACTGTCGTTGTCTATCATGTCATCGTGCAGCAGAGACGAGGTATGCAGAAGCTCTATTGCCGTAGCCAGGCCTACTAAAGCGTTAAGCCTGCCGGAGCGCACCTTTATCTGCATAGCCCCTAAGAAAACGAGCGTAGGCCTGAGCAGCTTACCAGGATAACCAAGCAGATATGTGGAGGGTTTTTCAAGATCTCTGCTTACGAAATCATCTATGCCGAAGGCCTTCATTCTCTTTACAACGAGACCTACAGCGCTCTTCACCCCGGGCAGCGCAA
The DNA here is from genome assembly GCA_964579185.1 of Microcaldota archaeon. GTDB lineage: Archaea > Micrarchaeota > Micrarchaeia > Micrarchaeales > CABMGC01 > JAJYIA01. Next base: position 6,872 of record CAZOFK010000004.1, on the reverse strand, counting down.
TGTAATCATACTTCGAAAGGGGCATTACTCCACCAAAGCCAGGGACAGCATTAGCCAATGCTGCCTCTTCCAAATCTTATATCAAAATAAACATCTATAAATGCATAGCAGGAAAGTCAGGCCTCGATGAAAAATAAAACAGCCTGGGTAAGAAAGCAAATACTTAGACGAATAGCTGAATGCACGGCAAAGGCTATTAATACAATGCATCAATTTCTATCAGTGTATTTATGTCAGGCATACTAGGATACGGAGTATACATACCACGCTACAGGATAAAGGTAGAGGAGATAGCAAGGGTCTGGAACGACGATGCCGAAAGCATAAAGAAAGCCCTTAATATATCTGAGAAGTGTGTACCTGACACTGATGAAGATTCAGCTACGATGGCTGTCGAAGCCGCAAGGCGCAGCATTGTGCATGCAGGCATAAGCAGCAGCGAGATAGGTGCACTCTATGTAGGCTCCGAATCGCATCCATATGCTGTGAAGCCCACTGCGGCCCTTGTAGCGCAGGCGCTCAGCGCGGGGCCCTCGCTTACAGCAGCAGACCTTGAGTTCGCCTGCAAGGCAGGCACTGCAGGCATGCAGATCCTTATGGGCATGACCGACAGCAACATGATAAAATACGGCATTACCATAGGCAGCGATACCGCGCAGGGAAGGCCGGGGGATGCGCTTGAGTATACAGCGAGCGCAGGCGCAGCAGCCTTTGTGATAGGCAGGGACAAAGCAGAGTCAATAGCCACGATCCTCGACACTGCAAGCTATACCACAGACACGCCAGACTTCTGGAGGAGGGAAGGTGCAGCATTTCCCTCTCACGGAGGTAGGTTCACAGGTGAGCCCGCATACTTCAAGCATGTTGTAAATGCGACAAAGATGCTCTTTGAAAAGACAGGCTTCAAGGCTGACGATTTCAAATACGCTGTCTTCCACCAACCCAATGGTAAGTTTCCAATGCTTGCAGCAAAGAGTCTGGGCATAAGCGATGAGGCTATGCGCGACGGACTGCTAACACCGTACATAGGCAATACGTACTCAGCATCCTCATTGCTGGGCCTTGCCGCTGTGTTGGAGAGGGCCAAGCCCGGAGAGAAGATACTTCTGACGAGCTTCGGATCCGGCGCAGGAAGCGACTCTTTCGCAATAGAGGTTACCGATGCGATAGAAGCCAAGCGAGGCAGGAGCGTAAGCGTGGCAAAGATTCTTGACGAGCATAAGCTCTATGTCGATTACGCAGTTTACCTTAAGAACAGGAATTTCATACTGAAGTAAGGCATGTGATTACAATGAGAGAAGTAGCTATAGTGGGCGTAGGGCTTACAAAATTCGGCGAGCGGTGGGAGCATGGCCTCCGCGGCCTCATGGCAGAGGCAGGAATAGCGGCGCTTGCCGATGCCAACATATCAAGCAAGGAGGTCGAGATAGTCTACGGCAGCACAATGGCATCGGGAAGGTTTGTTGGCCAGGAGCACCTCGCGGCGCTTCTCTCCGACCAGATGGGCTTCAAGAATATACCTGCCGTTAGGATAGAGAACGCGTGCGCAAGCGGCGGCAGCGCGTTGCGCCAGGGATATATGGCAGTTGCAAGCGGCATGCACGATATAGTAGTCGTAGCAGGTGTAGAGAAGATGACTGATGTGACGACCGCAGAGGCTACTACAGCTCTGGGAGGCGCAGGTGACCAGGAGTGGGAGCTCTCGCAGGGCATAACCTTTCCCGGGCTCTATGCGCTTATAGCCAAGCGGCATATGCATGAGTATGGTACTACTGAAGAACAGATGGCAAGCGTCTCAGTGAAGAACCATGAGAATGCCTATAAGAACAAGTATGCGCATTTCCACAAGCTGATAAGCATAAGCGATGTCCTCGAGTCTAAAGTCGTCTCTGAACCGCTTAAGCTGCTTGATTGTTCGCCCATATCAGATGGTGCAGCAGTCGTCGTGCTTATGCCTCTGGAGAATGCCAGGAAACAGAGCGATACGCCTATAAAGATAGAGGCGAGCGTGCAGGCAAGCGATACGCTGGGCCTGGCAGAGCGCGAGAGCATGACAGAGCTCAAGGCTACTAGGCTCGCAGCAGCCGCTGCATACAGGATGGCGGGCATCTCAGCCAAGGATATAGATGTGGTCGAGGTGCATGACTGCTTCAGTATAGCCGAGATACTCGCAATGGAGGACCTGGGCTTTTACGAGAAGGGCAAGGCTGCAAAGGCCATACACGAAGGGGAGACTGCGCTTAATGCCAGGCTCTCTGTCAACACAAGCGGAGGTTTGAAGGGATGCGGACATCCTGTAGGAGCTACAGGCATAAAGCAGGCAGTGGAGATAGCCATGCAGCTCAGGTCAGAGGCAGGAGAGCGCCAGGTCAGCGGCGCAGAGATAGGTATGACCCACAATGTCGGGGGCAGTGGCGCAACAGCAGTTGTGCATGTCTTGAAGAGAACCAATTAGTGGTATAATGGAAAAGGCGTCTGCACAGGCATGGAGGAGGATAAACTCAAGCTACAATCTTGTCGGCAACGAGTGCAAACGCTGCGGCACAAGGTACTTCCCGCCGAGGATAGTCTGCAGGAAATGCGGGAGGGAGTCGCAGATGCATGAGAAACAATTCAGCGGCAATGGAAAGGTATACTCATTCACCAGGATATACGTGCCTGCCGAGGCGTTCAAGAACGCGGCACCTTACACCGTGGGCATAATAGAGCTAGACGAGGGGCCCAGGGTAGCGGGGCACATAATAGGCAACGGGAAAAAGGTCGAGGTAGGAAGCAGTGTGAAGAGCGTGTTCAGGAAGATGTATGCAGACGGCGACGAAGGCATAATCCACTACCACTTCAAGTTCGAGCTCGTCTAGACTTCAAGGGCGCGTAAGAGTACCTTCATACGAAAGCATAAGAGCGGAGGCTGCCGTTCAGTCAAGGAAGTGCTGCGGCTGCGGAGGTTCTGGAGGCTGGCCCTTTCTCTTTCTTATATCACGCACTATCTTTTCCTGCAGCTCTCTTGGCAGCTTCTCATATCCCGCATATTCGGGATACCATATCGCCTTCCCGCTCGTAAGACCACGCATCTCATTCGAGAAACCTTTTATGACTTCAGCGACAGGCATCTTAGCCACAAGCGTGGCTTGCTCAGCCTCCTGCTGTATGTCAAGTATCTGACCGCGCTTGCCCTGCAGGAAGGTTATCATGTTTGAGAGGTATTCCTGCGGTATGTTTATTGTGAATTTCTGCTTAGGCTCCAGCAGCGTGACTCCCACTGTCAGCATACCCGCGTATATAGGTCTTCTTATAGCTGGTATGATCTGCGCCGGGCCCCTGTGCACCGGATCCTCGTGTATAGTTGCATCTGTTATCAGGACCTTTATTCCTGTGCACTTCTCCCTTGCAAGAGGGCCGTCGCGCATAGCCTCCTCGAAGCCCTCCATCAGCAGCTCCATCACCTCATTGAGGTACTGGACCCCATGCGTCGCGTCTATGAGCATGCTCCTGTTGGCCACGTCTACAAGGCCCTTCGCCTCCTCCCTGTTCATGCCTGCCTTGACAAGCACCTCAACGTGCTGCTTGCCTTTCGGCTTTCCTTCACGCAGCGTGCCGTTCTCTATAAGCTCTATCACTGCAGGCTCAAGCGGTCTCACGCTCACATAGAACCTCGAGTGCCTGTTAGGGCTTTTGCCTTCGACGTCTTCCACGCCCTTCTCTATAGTCTCCCTGTAGACCACTATCGGCTCGCTTGTCGTGATTGGTATCTTGTAATCATCCTTTATCTTTGTCTCTATGATCTCGAGATGAAGTTCACCCATCCCGCTGACAAGATGCTCACCTGTCTCCTGGTTCAATTCCACGAGTATTGTCTGATCCTCCTTTGAAAGCTCCCTTAGCGCTTCTATAAGCTTCATGAGGTCGCGCGTGTCCTTGGCCTCTATTGCCTTCGTCACCACAGGCTGCGAGTAGTGCCTTATATTCTCGAAAGGCTCTATCTTGTTCTCGCTTGCCGTGTCCCCTATCGAAACATTCTTCAGACCCACGATTCCGGCTATATTTCCGGCAGAGATTGCATCTACCTGAACACGCTCAGGGCCCATAAAAAGGCTTACCTGCTGGACGCGCTGCTGGTCAGGCACGCCTGTTATATAAATCATAGTGCCCTTCCTCACAGTGCCCGAGAAGACCCTGCCTATTGCTATCTCTCCGCTGTGCGGATCGTTGGCTATGCCGAAGATGATCATATTGACACTTGCTGCCGGGTCCACCTTTACCATGGCGCTGCCATCCTCGCTCTTGAGGTCGCCGTGCCAGAGGTACGGTATCCTGTAAGGTTGCGCCTCAGTAGGATTAGGGAGATGCTCTATTATCATCGAGAGCGTAGCCTCGTCTATCGGAGCGATCTCCTGCAGCTTCTCCTCATTGTCCTGCGCAGTGTACTCGAAGATATCCTTGAAGCTCACCTTGTATCTGTCCATGATCCTCTTTGATATGGCCCATTTACCGTATGCAGAGCCGAAGCAAACGTTTCCAGACTCGACCTTGAGCAGCCACTTTTCAGCAAACTCCTCCGGGGAGAACCTTGTTATCATAACATTAAGGTCATTGATGAGCTTCAGCAGCCTCTCAAACGTCTGCTCAGGGGTGAGCTTCAGCTCTGTAAGCAGCCTGTCTACCTTGTTTACAAAGAGCACGGGCTTGACCCTCTCCTTCAAGGCCTGCCTCAGCACAGTCTCAGTCTGCGGCATTATGCCTTCGACAGGGTCAACGACAAGCACGACGCCGTCTACGGCCCGCATTGATCTTGTCACGTGGCCGCCGAAGTCAACGTGCCCGGGCGTATCTATAAGATTTATTATATGGTCTTTGCCTTCATAGCTGAAGGAAAGCGAGATGTTGGCCGACTTTATTGTCATGCGCCTCTCCTTCTCTATCGCCTCATAGTTGGTGTAGAGAGCATCGCCTGCTGCGCTTTTAGATATGATTCCTGCCCTTGCCAGCAAAGAGTCGGTAAGCGTCGTCTTGCCATGATGTACGTGTGCTATTATTGCTACGTTCCTTATCTGCTCCTTGTCTTTCATTATGCGTGCTACCTCTTCAGCTACGAACTCCTTCCTTACCATTGTATTACCTTGCCCTCTTGGCTACGCGCTCGGATTCGGCGCGCTTCTTGACTGCATAGCTCTCAGGCGCATTTCCTGATGCAAGGATGAGTTCATCAGCTAGTGCATCGGCAAGCCTTCTCCTATTCCTGAATGCACCTATGAGAGCAGCAAGCGCCATATTCTTAAGCGCTACGTCCACGCGCCTGTTCGGGCTTATGCCTACAGCCACGTTGTATGATATGCCTCCATATCTGACGCGCGTTGTATCCTCTATAGGCGCAGCATTCTGAAGCGCATCAATGAAAACCTGCACAGGATTCTTGCCCGTCTTCTTATTTATTATCTCGAATGCTTCTTCTATGATATGCATAACCTTTATCTTCTTCCCCTGCAGCCTGCCTTCTGTCCTTATGACCCTGCCCCCTATCTTCCTGCCTGTCCCACCGCGCATGAGCTTGTTCGCAAGCCTCTCCACTATGCTGATATGCTTCTCGTAATATGCATGGTGCTTCCTCCTCCCGAATATGTTTGGATACTCCTGCCTGCTGAACCTCACATACCTGACTACGCTTAAATCAGCTATCTCAACGTCAGTGGCATACTTCCCGAAAAGCAGCGCATTCTTTGACTTTCCTGCGCTTTCCACAGGCTTCTCCTCCGCTTCCTTCACCGCATCCCTGCCCTCCTCACCCTCTGCCTTCTTCTCTGGCTTCGCACGCCACGCCTTTCTCTGCTCTCTAGCCTCGATATTCTCTCCGGCGCTTTCCACAGGCTTCTCGGCAGCTGCCTTCTCAGCCTCTTTAGAGTCTGCATCAACCATAACACTACCTCTTTGGCTTTTCCTTTCTGCCCTTCACTACCTCAAAGATGTCTGCGCCGTTTACTGCTATAACGCGGTACTTCAGGCCTGGTATGCTGCCCATCTGGCCGCGCTGCGAGCCTCCCATGCCCTGTATGGTGACTTCATCGTGCTCCTCTATCATATTTATGGAGCCGTCATAAGGCACATATGCGCCTACAACCTTGCCGTTCTTTATAAGCTGCACCCTGACGCACTTGATCAAGCCGCTGTGGGGCTGCTTCTGCTGAAGCACGAACTTCTGGAGCACAAGGGCCTTTGCCATAGGCACGGTGCCCACAGGATCATATCTCTTCTTTAGCTTGAAGTACTTCCTCTTCCACCACTTATTGAGCATGCGCTGCTTCTTTCTCTTCCTCATGAGCTCTTTAGCAGCGAATTCTCCGTTTGGCAATCAAAACACCTATGCATACTCATTTTTCAGAATCTCAGAGTTGCCTGCATTAAGCACAGCGATGGCATTCACAGAGTAAGGCTTCCCGCACGCCTCGCCGAGCTCGAACGAGTTGCCCTCGAATCGTATTGTCTTGATTCCTGCGATGCTGCAGGCATGCCTTAGGTCTCCTATAACGTCTGCATTGCCCCTGACTGCCATAACAACAGCCAATGCGTCTGCGTTGCTCACAGCAGCAAGGCTTTCCTTTGCACCTATGGCAACCTTGCCCGTGCCTATAACTAACCTTAGGTCACTCTTCAAATCAGACATGCTAATCATTTACCATTTGCAATTAAATTTGCTAAGCCTTCCTATCAAGAATGCGCTGCAGCACCAGATGGAGTATTCTTGCTAACTACATATTTTATCCACAAGAAGGTATTTAAGTCTAATGGCGATCCGGCACACTCTCCAGTTTTTTCAAAGAGCTCCCGTCCTAGCAGAGCCAGCAGAGCATATTAATATTCTGCTCCATATATGCCATATG
>CAZOFK010000003.1:12415-24459 GCA_964579185.1 Microcaldota archaeon | reverse complement strand
CCTGAGCCTCAGCCCTTTTCCTCCTGCAAGTATAAATGCCTTCATAAGCCCGCCTTCTAATCCCCTACGTATATAATCCTGCTCCCTAGCATTTCGAATTCAAAGGGCTCCTGCCTGAGTCCGAGCGCCTTGACAATTGTATCGTGCTTCCCCTTATCCGCATAGAAGAGAAGGAAGCCACCTCCGCCAGCGCCTATTACCTTTCCACCTTCTGCACCGTTGTCTATCGCTGTTTTATAATAATTATCAATATCGGGATCGCTGATACTGCTGCTCAATGTCCTCTTAAGCATCCAGTTCTCATGCAGGCACTTGCCTGTGTCTTCCCATCTGTTCTCTACTAAGCTCTTGAACATCCTGTATGCGAGTCCGCGCATCTTATCATAAGCTTCCAGATGCATTTCCATCTCATCTGACTGCCTTGCAAGTATTCCCCCAGAACTCCTCTGCCTTCCCGTATACACTAGCAGCAGATGCTCATGGAGCTGCGCCCTGCTCTCCTCTTTCATTATCACAGGCGTTGTTACAACGGTTTCATCCCTGTTGAACTCCATAAGTTGCATGCCTCCCAGGGCAGCCATATACTGGTCCTGCTTGCCTCCCGGCTCCTTCAGAATGTTCCTCTCTATCTTTACAGCCTCCTCCGCCAGCTGCGTGGGTATGGCATATTCGCCCTTCCATGCATGAAGCGCATTTAGCAGGCCTACAAGGAAGGTGCTGCTCGAGCCCATACCCGTGCCCCCCGCAGGTATGTCCGCCATGCTGGTGATCTCTATGCCTCCGTCGATGCCGAGAAACCTCAGCGACTCCCTTACTGTAGGATGCATAAGTTCATCAACATCCTTAACATTCTCAGTGCGTGAATAGCCTACACGTATAAGGTCATCGAACCTCTTGTGAACAAGCACATATATGTATTTGTTTACAGCCGCAGAGATTACTGCGCCAGGCCCATGTTGTTTATAGTATTGTACGTCTGTGCCTCCCCCTACGAACGTTATGCGGAGCGGTGTACGCGACATTATCATTACTCTTTTGTCCATCCCAAGACCTATGTTCCATTTTCTTTCACAATCTCAAGCACATCACCGAAGTCTTCAGCGTAAAAGTCACCCATATAAACCCCCTGCCTGTTCCTGACACGTATTCCGGTTATGCCCATATTCTCGGCAAGTTTCATATCTGTGTCATCGTCTCCTATCACAAAAGAGCCCTTAAGATATATGTCAAAGTCGCGCAGCGCCTTCTCAAGCATGCCTGTGTTTGGTTTCCTCATATGCGAACCAGATTCAGGAAGTTCGGGGCAGTAATATATCGCATCTATCCTTCCTCTGTGCGCTTCTATCTCCCTCTTGATCTTCGCGTGCATCTTTGCTAAATCGTCCAGTGTGAAATAGCCCCTGGCTATGCCTGATTGATTTGTCACTATTATGATATAATACCCTTTCGAGAGCTCTGCAATGGGCTCAAATATATCTTCATAAAGCACTATATCCTCCTCCGCCCTGCAGTAAGGGCAGTTGCGGTTGAGCGTCCCATCCCTATCAATGAAGAGAGCAGGCTTCACAGAATATCCTCAGCTATCTTAGAGAGGAGATGGCCCATGGCTATATGTGCTTCCTGTATGATCGGCGTTTCCTCGCTGTCAACCTTCAGCATGATCTGCGCAACACCAATAAGCGCGCCTCCGCTCCTGCCTGTCATAGCAACTGTGGTGCAGCCAACCTCAGCAGCCTTTCTAAGCGCGTTTATTACATTCGGTGAGTTGCCACTTGTAGAGATGCCTATTACTATATCGCCTGAAGACGCCATAGCCTCGATCTGCCTCTCAAAGATCTTGTCATAGCTGTAATCATTGCCTATTGCTGTAAGCACTGAGGTATTGGTGCTGAGCGCCAGGGCCGGGAAGGCCCTCCTCTCCTTCTTGAACCTGCCTACGAATTCTGCAGCGATGTGCTGTGCATCAGCAGCACTGCCCCCATTTCCCATGAGTATAAGCTTCTTACCGCTAAGCATCCTACTGCCTATTTCCATGCCTAATTCGTATAATTTGTCTTCCTCTAAGTTAGCCCTTGCTTTGTTTCCCTCTGCTATATACTCTGCTATCTCATGCCTTTCCAATAAACCACCATACTCACACACTTACATTATTTGCAAATATCTTTAGCCTTTTTCCTCATATGCCAGGCAAAAAGCGCATGAGAGCTTCAAAATCTCGCATATGCGCAATTCTCATTCTTGATCCAACGTTTGGCTATGGCCGTCACTTCCTATTCATAAGCATGCTGCTAAAATCCTTTATAAAGATACGTTCTCCATACCTTTCCTCTATATGCCCTATTATCCTGTTCTTTATTCTTATATAACCCTTTCTGTCTTCTTCATACATCCTTTTATACTGAAGTATCGCTTCGGCAAACTCGCGCGTGTCAAAAGGCCTGATAAGCCTTCCCTGGAAGCCCCTTTTCATTATGTCAGAAGGCCCTTGTACTCTGAATGCAACTGCAGGCAATCCATAACTCTGCGCCTCCAACAAGGTAAGGCCCGGAGTCTCATATCGCGACGGGAAGACAAAGAGGTCTGCAGATCTATATGCCCTGAGAAGCTCACTGTCATCTACAAAACCCTTCCACGTCACCCTCCCGCTGTGTTCTTTGACAAGCCTTTTGACCATGTCTGAGTCCTCCCCATCTCCTATGATCTGCACTTCAATTTTTTTGTCCTTTTCAAGTACTCTGTCTATAATCTCGTCCAGCATGTCCAGGCCTTTCTGGTACCTGATCAATCTGCCGACAAAGAGCAGCCTGAACATGCCCTTCTCGGAATCTACAGCCTTGCCCCTGGCCGTTAGATATAAGAAGTGCCTGATATAATAGAATCTGCCCCTATATCCGTGTGCAAGCAGCCTCTTTCTCTGGGTTTCGGTCTGTACGTGCACCTCCCCGATATACCTAAGGAGAGGCATCTGGATAGCATTGAAGAATCCAACAGAGAGCCTTTCGCGCAGCGGTCCACGAGGCATTTCACGCAAGAGCAGAGGATTATGCATGCCTATTATGTATCTCTTTCCGCTATATCTCGAGTAGATAAGAGCAGCGAGAAGCACAAACGGGTTCATCCCCATCTGATATACAACGTCGGAATTCATTACGTTCTTTTTTATTGTAGCTATGCCCTTCCTGGTGGGAAGCATCATTCTGAAGCTCCCTGCATTGGAAAGGCCCATGCGCATGCCTCTGCATTCTACATCCTCCACGCGCACTCCGCCAAGAGAATACCGATGAGGAAGTGTGCTTCGCGCCCTTCTCCATATCTCATTCTCTCCTGAAACGGGATTAAGGATTGTTATGTCAAAGGTCTTTCTAATCCTTGAAGAGACCTCTAGCACCCACCGCTCCCCACCTCCAAACTTTCCAAGCGTATTTGCCACTATGAGTACCCTCTTTTTGTACGTCATGCCATTTCATTCCTCAAAGTCCTTCATCATCTCAATTATGCCCTCTTTTGCTTCTATAAACTTGTAATCTCCGATAAGAGTGCGCAGCCTCTTCGTATCGGCAATCGTCAGGTACTGATAGCTGCTGAGCGGGTTCGGAACATGCCTCTTGTTCTTCGCGTTTATGATATCTGCAATATCTTCGTAGGAAATAGCACTCCCGCTGCCCACGTTGTATATGTCCGCAGTTCCTCTCTCGAGCGCCATAAGCGTTATTCTTGCTGCATCTGCGACGTTCACGAAGTCGCGCCTCTGGCTTCCGTCACCGTATATCACAAGCGGCTCAGACTTGCTGTCAGCCCTGAGAAATTGCGTTATTATGCTTGCATAGTTGCCCTTTTCATTCTCGCCTTCCCCGTATACGTTAAAAAAACGGAGCCCCGTTATAGCCATATCGCATACGCCTCTGTACGAATCTGCCAGCATCTCATCGATGAGCTTCGTCTTAGCGTAATGGTTCTTCTGGAGTCTTATATCTATGACCGAATCCTCGAAGAACCCGCTCTCCTTCAAGTAAACAGCAGCGCTTGATGCATAAACGAGCTTCTTGCAACCCGCTCCCAATGCAGCATCGAGCACATCCATGAAGCCCGTCACGTTTATATCATAACCTTCCCTTATACTCTTCTCGAATTCTATGTTAGAGGTTATAGCCGCCAGGTGTATGACATACTCAACCCCTGAAAAAGCCTTTCTAAGCGCTTCAGGATCGCGTATATCGCAGCTAAAAAACCCAGCATAGGCATTTTCAGGTTTATTCCTGTCTACGCATACGACTTCATATCCTTGCTTACTTGCTTCGCTGGCCACATGCCTTCCTATGAAGCCCGAGGCTCCGGTTATTGCAAGCCTGCCCTTTTCCATATTATCATCCGTCAAAAACCCAATGCCTAAAGCCTAAAAGGCGCCAGTATCAACTGATTTCTGTGACATCCTACTATGTCGATTTGACTGCAGCAGAATGCCGCAGTAAATAATGTTTACCGGTTAACTCATACTTCACCTTACAATCTTTTATACTTTTACATCAAATCCATAATGTTCTCTATACATCGCATATCGATACTCTGACTTTCATTATGGGAAAAAGGGCGTTAGTCTCCATACACGTCGCCAAAAACAGGATGTCACTCAACGCCCCTCTCTTCCCCCAAGGCCTGTAATTTCTTATTTCTTTTATCCTTGGCTGAAGCCTGGCTTCCGGTACCGAGCTGGCTTCTGTATTTGGCCCTGAGAAGTGCTATAAGCAATGGCGTGTTCTGCTCCTTGCCTTCGTATTCCCTCTGCAGCCTTTTTACAACCTCAGGCTTATCAAGTTCCAGGAATTTAATGATACCTATATTATAGATGATCTTGGCTATCTCGAAGTTTTCCATGCCCTCCGGAGTATGCCTAATGCTTCCGATATCCCTCGCCTTACGATAAGCCTGCAGGGCTACAGGAAAAAGGCTGCCATACCTTTTCAGGAGCATTGTGTGTGCAATGTCATGCATGAAAAAGTAAACGAAATAGTCGAATGTACTTAATTCATCATCAGGCTTCCTTAAAGTCAATCTTTCGTATGCAGTTAAAAGCCGCACCAAATGCCTGGCTTTGGTCCCATATCTAGATACATTCTCCAGCATGATCTTGTTATAGTGTGCGTATGAAAAACGGTAGAATATCTCCATTTTTAAATAATCGCGCCCTCTCCCGTGCACCTTAAGGTCTTCCCTGTGGTCTATGTAATACCTCTCATCAATATATCCTATCTTGCCATCCACTTCGCCCTGCGCGTGCAGTATTCCTGTAAAGCGCATCCTATCTTTGCGGAATAGCTTTGCCTGCCATGTGAAGCCCTTGTGTATATTATTCACAACATATTCCCATCTCCGTATCCAATACGCATCAAGCGCACTTGATGCAACTATACTGTGCAGATCCCGCTTAAACTCTTCATTAAGGCGTTCATCAGTGTCTATGCTGAGAATCCAGTCTCCTTTGCATAGCCCAATCGCATAAGGCTTGAACAATTCAATAATACTCAAAGATATGTTCTTGTATATGCGCAATTTTGTCAAATTTCGTGCCTTCTTTTCCCTGAGCAGCATTGCATGCTGCTTCTCTTCAGAAGAATCGATATTGACGATCTCATCCACAAAAGGATACATCTCTTTAATCAGGCCAATGGCATTCGCTGCATCGTCGTGGGAAAAGAGAAGCAAGGTTATCTTCTTCATGTTACTCAACACAGAAATTCACATGCCGTTTTTTATACGTGCCAGCACTCATCTTGACATGCATATATCTATTTATCTATTAGAAACTTGACAAATTAAATACCTTTACGATTAGTGTCGAAAAGTCAGCTGCTTTACCAGAGGGCATTAACAGGCAAACGCATTGCAGGGCATAACCTTAGCAATGGTGACTGCAAACATTTAAATTCTTATCCATCTACAATACCTTGGTTGTTACAGTGGGAAATTCACATGCCTATCTCTTGTTATTTTTCGCGTCTGCAGCCTTAATACTGATTGGCAGCGCAGCAGCGCACAGTACAAATGCCTTCTCTAACATCAATATTGCAACATATCAGCAACCAAACCTTTCGATATGCAGCCTTACAGTATCTGAAATAAAAAACCTGACCAACGATCAGGTAAACTCCTATCTGGCTCCTGTTGGCATCAATTCATCAGATCTTCAATGCGCAGACAGATTTATAGGGAATTTCACAAATAATCAGATAAACGGCATAAACCAGACTGTTCTTACAAACATACTTGACAACTATACTTCATACTCAACCGATACTATTTCTAACTACACATCAACAATTGTGGCAAACACCTCATCTATCACAAACTCAACACTGAGTGCATTGAACATCACTCTACCTACATCAAGCCTGATTCTTGCATTGAGAAGGCATATCAACTTAAACGCTACCACAATATCTGAGCTCCTCGCTCAGCAGGCGGGTGTGACAAACATAGACGGTGTGCCTACTGCCGCAATTATAAATATGGTTGCAACGCACAAGTACCTAAACACAAGCGAGATGGCAAGTATCATCCTATCTAACATATCTTCTTCTACTATATACGGAATACCAAAGTCTTCTCTTGTTAAACTGTTTGAAAACAGCACCTCCCTAAACACATCAGACCTTATAAGTTTGATTGAGTCAAATGCACGTCGAACAACAATCGGCGGCTATTCCATCCCGTATCTTATCCAGATCCTGCAAAGTTACAGCACTGCAAAAGGACCTATTGAGATGAGCATCTTAGAATACATGCCGACGAATATCAGCGTAGACGGAGTCAGTCTGCCAACAAAACCGCTCCTGCATCTCATTGAGAATGGTTCAAGCCTGAACACCTCCGACATGGAAAATCTCATACTAGCTAATCTGCCGCCGGTTAATGTAGAAGGCATACCTCTTCCTGTACTTGTGCAGTTGATGAGTGGCAGCAGAGACCTCAGGACATCAGCCCTTGAGTATATGCTTGAATCAGCGGAGCCCAGGGTGATGGGCATACCTACCTATACCCTGATACAGCTGCTTAGCCATAACATAAATCTTAAAACGGCAGCCATACAAACGCTTTTCGAGACGAACCTGCCGCAGACTATACTAGGCTTTCCTACAGATGAGATCCTCTGGGATATAGAAAACAACAACATGCCAAGCACATCTACAATAGAAAATAGATTGCTCTCTACAGTATTTCCAAACACGCTAAAAAATTTGCCTCCCTCGCTTCTTATAGGCATTCTGAACCAATCAATACCTTTAAACACTAGCACCGTAGTAGAAATAATAAACGATATAAATCCAAGCCTGCTTGAATTTCTTCCACAGCCTATAGTGACAGAGCTGATAACTAACCCACGTCTGATAAATAACAAGCAGATAATCGAGGTCCTCTTCCAATATATAGACCCGAACACAGTGTACAACATTCCTGCGCCAGTCCTTATGGAACTGCTTACACACCCTGCAGAGATTAATGACCAAACCTTCATTAATTACGTACTACCTTCAATAGCGCCAAGCACCATAGCAGGCATACCTACGTCATACATAATATATATATTGCAAAATACCTATGTGATGAGCGATCCATATACTATAGAAAACCTTCTTTCATATGTAGCTCCAAGCGTCGTTTCCGACATACCACCTGATGTCATGTACACGCTTTTGACAAATCCAGATAAGCTCAACACGACATCCCTCTCAAACATACTGCTTTACATCGCTCCGACCACCGTATACGGCATTCCCACCCCTCTAATTAAAGATCTCATCACAAGCCTGATCAACGGACATCCCCCGCTTAAGGATATATACCCTCTCTCGATCAACAACTTGCTCTACCTCATGCCTTCAAGTGCACTCGGTGGCCTTTCACCTACTCAGATAGAGGACCTCTATACGCTCTTGAACCACTTCACTTTCAGTGTGCCTACACTACAAAGAATTCTCTATGACCTTCCGCAATCAGGACTTACGTCGCAGATGCAGGCGGCCATCGCATTTGCCACAATGTTCACGTCACATAACAGGCCAGTCATAATGAGCATAAGCTCAGGCCAAGGAGGAGCTCCGGCCTTCATGGGTAGGTTCGGCCAAGAGACATTCCATGTGCTAAACCAAGTCGAAACTTATATGAGTTTAGTGCAGGGCGTGATGTCCCTGTTCAGCTCCAAAGGTTTCACTACCTATCTTATTTCACAAAGCAGCCCGCAGTATATCAATCTTGGCATGACTATCTACACAACTCCTGAAGCAGCCTACGGTATGGGCTCCCTCCAGGACCTTCCATTTATACAAAAAGCAATAAACAGCAGCCTGATCCCGCGAAATTCATCCCCTGTGGCATATATACTTAAGAATAAGACCACACTCTCATCATATATAGCTGAGATAACTCCAGGAAACTACAACCCTATAAACGGCACTGCAGGCGCACTCAAAACAAACAGCACATCCGGCTCGCTCTCATGGGCTGCAGTAAACTATACTTACATGACAGGCATAAACGCCACTTACGCTATGGGCACATCTATAATTAACGCAACGCTGTTCAACCTTACTGAAGGCGGGAGGCTGGCGCATAAGTATGCGATAAGCCACTTCTCAGACAAAATAGTAAATATAGAAAACGAGAACACAATGGCCATAAACAGCCAGATGGGTGAAAACTTCTCGATCGTCGCATATGTACCGAAGAACCTTACGCTATACTGGAACGGAAGCGATGTCCTGATAAACATACCTGGCAGGCTAAACAGTACGCTTGAAGTCAACCTGAGTAGAACAGGAATGCCATTAATCGGCATGGGCATAAATCTCAAAGAAGGCATCAATTCATCGCTTGATCTCTTTGACGCTTCAATAGGCGTAGCGTCGCATAGTGAAGGAGCCTCAAACACCACATACGCTTACATAAACATAAACAGCAGCGTGAATGATTCATATATAAAAAATACCACATATCTGTTCGATGTCAGGAAAGGGTGGCTTGCTGCGCACGGCGTAAGCCCGTCAAACATCTCATTATACAAAATGAACGAGAGCACAGATGTGTGGTCTGCAGTAAACACAGTGTTTCTAGGAGGCAATAACACCTCATATCAGTATGAAGCAGTGTCTGACAGCCTCTCCTATTACGCAATAGGTGCTTCCGCGCCTGCGCAGAATAATACTCAGACTATAACATCTACTACTATACCTGCAACCACCACACCTACAACCTCCAACTTACCCCCCCCTGTAACTAAACAGAGGAACCAATCTGCCGTATATATCGCTGCAGCGATAGCTATACTACTCATAATAGCAATCGCGTATTACCTTAAGGGATCAATGAAGAAGAAAAAGCATCGATCGCCAATTAATCCAACGCAGCATCTTAAAAAACCATAAATACTTTGCGCTGGATAAAAGATAAGTGTTTTAATGGGGCCTGAAGATGCCTGATGCGCGTATTTCGGAAGGATCCAGCCTCAAAAGCACTCTTATGCGCTTCCTCTACGTCTCTTTCCTTATAGGCCTTTCAGCAGCTGCGGCAACACAGTATTATCAGATATCTCCAACAAGCCAGGTAAACCTTTCAAATTCAAACGTATCACTTAAACTGCTTGCAGGCTGCCATACAAGTACTCCAGTGCATCCAACTACCGATATCTATTTTTATTCAGGAAGTCTAGCCTTTGTTGCAGGGAATCCCTGTTTCGGAGGGCGTCTTACAATCACACCAACTGCTGATCTTCCTGTACATATATCCATGCAATCATACTCCCTCGATTCAGCCTCTGTAAAACCCCTACAAATATATGGAATAGGCTCTCTCGTAGCACACAACATAGGCTACTCCCCATCCGTAGACGGAGCGGTATCCACCGACTTCTCAACAAACTCATATATATTCAGGAATATACCAGCAACCGCGCAGAAGGATATATGGACATGGGCAGCGTTATACGCTAACCTCTCTAAGATACCCAAAAAAAACCAAACGGTCTCAATACCTGGCATGATATTCGAAATCGGAGTCGGATTCATAGGGTTATACAGCTACACTTTTACTGTGACCTCGACTCTCGATTCTGTTTCAAACGCCTACATACCTTTTAACGAGATAATAGGCGGAACATACGCCGCACCGCTCAAGACTCAATTCAATACCTCTGTCTATCCATATATTTTATACAATTACAGCCTCGGCACTAATTTTTCAGTGCAGTATACCAATCCTTCCCTCAAGGGTCTCTCGTACGACGTCTTCAGCCCGTGGAATTATTATAACCCGCACAACTCTATAAATATGCTTCCTGTAGACGTCACAAGCCTTCTACTTATCGGCCATACGAATACAAGTACTCAGGGGGCTCTTACTGCAATAGGAAGGAATGGCATAGGCATAGATCCAAGCACCGCGGGTGAAGGTCTTGCACAGATTTATGGCGGTACCACACAGACTGCGCCATCAGGATGCTACTCAAGCTACAGCACTAATTTTTACCCCTGGTTAGGATACGGATCCTCCCAAAACTATGGGGATGCGTTCTTCAGCAGTGTACTACTCTATATGGGCATACATGTAAATCCAAGCGACACTGCAGCTGGTAACATAGCTGCTTATCGCAACAAGTATGGGAATGATCTCACTTTCCTTGAGACATGGGCGCGCCAAGAGGGCGATTACTTAGATGATTGGAATCCACTGGCTATGGAAGAACTGCCTGCCAGTGGACAAAGGTGCAATTGGAACTCCCAAGGAGTGCAAGCATACCCAAATGCAGTTACTGGAATTAACATGCTTGCTAATTATCTACAAGGCAGACACTATAAAGCGCTGGTTTACGGACTGAAACATAATGAACCAATGAGTTGGTATGTGGAATCCGGGCCTCAGGCCGAAGCACTCTGCTATTGGAACACAGGCAGTGCCACCCCCTCATGTCCATATTTAGGGGAAATAGCTAGGCTAAACCCAAGCTCCACCCCCTCTGCATGGCAAAACTCTAAAATATGCCCGGGAGGATTTGCAGATCCTAGCGCTCCACCAAAATGCCGTGGTTCTGCTCTCGCAAGCAGTGGTGTATCTGAAACTACGTATAGCCAGCTCAGAATACCCGACCCGATCTCTATAGCAGCTATGCCTAATGACTACATTTTTGTCTTATACCAAAACTCCACAGGAAATGGTCATTATAATATAGCCATACTAAGGATGTATCCGCATGGTTATTACAACGCTTCGGTAGTGGCTTATCCAAACTCAACTGTTTCATGCGATCCAAGCAATCCAAACGGCTGCAAAACAGCATGGAATAATGAGTGGAACGACTACTTCAATAACGTAGAGACAGTGCAGAACAGCTCTATCTATTATGTAAAAAACATCGACCTGCATAACCTTGCACAGAAATGGTTAAATTCCTTGACATCCGAACAGTATAATGTTTACGATGGTTTACAAGACTTACAGCCGTATAATATCTCTGTGGACAATCGTGGTGACGTCTTCATAATTGGAAATCTCTATAACACCTCGAGCGTATTGATTAAGGTAAGCAATATAATAGAAGGAGGACCGATTTCATTCGATGCAAATATCGTTGCAGGAAGCATTGCATCTCTCTCCTCCCCATATTCCAAATATATAGATTTTCATGAGATAGCTGCTTCTCCTCTGGGCTCGGATATCTACTTGGCAAACCCCGATTATGGATTCATACAGGCATTCGATGGAAACTCACTCACACATAGT
Organism: Microcaldota archaeon; assembly: GCA_964579185.1. Classification (GTDB taxonomy): domain Archaea; phylum Micrarchaeota; class Micrarchaeia; order Micrarchaeales; family CABMGC01; genus JAJYIA01. The sequence goes on along the minus strand of CAZOFK010000003.1, from coordinate 12,693 downwards.
TATACTATACCCCTTGAATACGGCCAGAATATCCCAATACCTTCTGTCGGAGGCGGCTCCTCCTCTTACATACTGGCTTCATTAAATATAACGGCATACCTTCTTCACCGCGGCCTATATCATGATCCTATACCATGGATTACCCTCCAGCATAACCCCAGCGCAAGCCTAAACGGCCTTAATGAACTTGACAAAGGTTCATTTCACCACCCGTTGGGAATAGCAGACGTAAATGGTTATCTGTATGTGTTGGACGACTGGTACGGTCAAATCGGTGA
>CAZOFK010000003.1:0-12315 GCA_964579185.1 Microcaldota archaeon | reverse complement strand
CAAGCGGTACATACTTTTCCGTAAACGCAAATAACACTGCAGTTGTATATCTTCCAAAAGGATATTCAGGCCTTTATAATACATACGGATATCCAAGCCCTTATAATACATACGGCGCAGGGACACACACTGAGCTTCTCATTGTACGCCTAAATGCAGAAAATTATACAAAACTTTTCGATGGAAGCGAGCCATATGTATGTTATGTATCATCTATAAACATAGCTTCAGGAGGAGTCTGCAACGTCTTCCAGGGACTTGACAATTACAGCGGTCCAGCTTATCTTGTTGCAGATCCGTTCAAGACTATGGAAAGCCAGGGCTCTGCAAGGATATACTCCTTGGCAAGCGAGTTAGAAAGCTTGTTTACCGGAGGCGCCGGCTCTCCTAGTTCCGAGACGAGATCCAACCTTAGCCAGGCTTGCATCAACGACCTCAGGAACGGCACGCCATGCAGCAATCCTTCCAGTTTCCCGTCCCTACAAAATCTTAGCAATTACTCCACAGCGCCGCCCATTTCGCTGGCGCCTTCTCCATACGTACTTAACAGCAGCTTCGCAGGCAGGCTTATAGTGCCATTCAACTATACATATACGCTTACCCAGAAATGGAGCAATTTTCAGCTTTTAGCGTGCGTATCATTCCTTTACACATGTCCCCCTACCTGGCCCCCGCCGCCATCAGAGCAGGAGAAGAAGCTTGTATACTGGTATGCCTTAACAGACCCAAACAAGTCAAACTCAGTGTCTGCCAAGGTGGAAGGAGGCTCTACATACATACAGTACGATACGCTCAACAACAGCTATTACGTGCCTCACCTCTCAGACTATTGGGGGTTTCTTACCCCGCAGCTGCTCTTGCATATATTCGGTAATCATGCCTTCGGGATGCTCTATGCGAACGAGTCGCTCGACTCTACGAACAACACCCAGGCACTCGTAAACGCAACGCAGAGGCTTGAATATCACATAAATAATAGGTCCATCGGCGGCGTCATCTATGAGAATATAAGCTCCGACATAATAACACCGCAGCTCTATGGCAAGCTCCCATTCTATTCAGTCTTTCCAGGTCAGCGTAATAATTCCAAATTCTATGCTGAGCAGTCGAGGAATAACCTCCTCTTCAACCAGTCCAATTCCACACCTCCATATCTAGGCAACGTAAACCTCTTCGATTGGTACCTTGAAACATTATACGCAAGCCCTCTATATCTCTTCCTTAATTCCAGCACCTATAATGTAAGGGGAAGGACTTTCTGGACGACAGGCTACCACCGCATTGTGTACGTCTTCCAGGACAGGTTCAACAACACAATATACCTGCCTATAGATGCGGACCTGGCAAACATCACCACAATAAACCTGAATGTAAACCCCACAGTAAGCGATGAAAACGCAAATGAAACGAAGTTGGCTATAAACGGGACAGTTGGTTTCTACAGGCCGGTCTTCTCTTCAGACAACTTCGTACCCCTGAAAGGCGGCAAGGTATACCTTTACTACGATACAAACCTTAACTATGTAGGGCAGAACGCGGATATAGGTACGACCACCTCGCCTGGTTCGCCTGGTATATCTGCGGAGAGCTGCAATGCCATAGCCGACCAGCTCTGCAGCTACGGCAAGACGCTGCAGCACGCTGCACTTGTTTATTTTAGATGTGCGCAGCAGCAAGTCAGCTGTGTATCTTCAGATCCTGTCTACCTGGGAGAGCAGGATAATTCCAACACCACTACATACACGCCGCAGTACAACGCCAGTGGCTCCTGCTCGCCTCCGCCAAAAAGCCTGCTAGCTCCTATAAGCCTTCCATGCAACATCTATGGAACAGACGGCTCGCACAATATCACGCAGGGGTGCATAAACAACCACGGCACAGCGCAGGAATACTGCAGGCCCATATTCCCGAACGGTACAGGGGTATGCACAAGCCAGCTAGGCCTCATAGGCATAGCAACTACAGACCAGAAAGGCGACTTCCAGCTGCCTCCTGTAACAGCATGCGGCTACGGCTCAGCAAAGATAACTGCGCAGTATTACGGATGGCCCCCGCCGCAGCCCATAACGGCAGACCAGTCTAATCTCAACTACGCTGCCGATCCGACAAGCCTCCAGCGTACGAACTTCACTGTGCTTAACTACACGTGGACCCCTGATACAACAGCGATGAGCGTGCAGATAGGCCTCTTCGAGCTCTCCTATGGAAGCGTGAGCCTTGCCGCGTTTATAGCGCTTGTGGCCATAGCACTCTCAATATCGCTGATCATAGAAATGCTCAGGCGCCGCACCACGCCTTCAGGCAAGTCAGAAAAAAGTAAAACGAAAACGCTGTAGGAAAGAGATAAGGTAAAGTGTATAGGGCCGCTCAGTCTTCATCGTCGAAATCGTCGTCCCATTCCTCCTCGTCTCCCTCATCATCCTCGTCAAAATCATCGTCGTCGTCAAGGTCATCATCGTCCTCCTTCTCATCCTTCTTGTCCTTTTTATCTTCGTCCTTGGGATCCTTCTTCGTCATATCGCTCACCTGAGGCACATAAAGTGCTCTACGCAAATACCTATATTGGAAAACTATTTAAAGCATGCGGTAGCCAGCCGGTTCTTCAGTGTACTATCTCTGGTTGTATAAAAATGAAACGGTTATGCTTACCGTAACCTCCTCAGTGCCGGCAGAGTAAGAGGGTCCTCCAGAAGACGCCGAGAGCATGTCTATACCAGGATAAGGCGCAAAGTAATTCTCGGCTGTTATGTTCTTCACAGTAAGCGTAGCGTTGCCTGTCAGTACACGGGCCTGTTCTGTTGCGTTGTCCATGGCATTGAGGAGGGCTTCGCTCTCGAGGCCTGAGCCCTGCGCCTCTGAAAGCCTCGATGAGACGCTTAAGACATAGACATCGCTCAGGGAGGCGAGCGCGCCAAGCATAGGGCTAACATTCTGCATGTTGTAAAGTCTTGCCTCCAGAAACTCCTGGGCTTCGTAGCTGCTCCTGTTGTAAGCCTTATTCATGGTATACGAAATTGTCTTTATGAGGCTGGCATTGCCCCCTACATACTTGTATAAGGTAAGGTTCAGTCTGTCAAGAGCCATTGTAAGGTTGTCTACTGCCAGTTTAGGGCTTGCTCCTGAGCCGTTCACTTCTATATACACTACAGCTTCATCCGGTACCGCTGTAGCCTGACCCCTGGCTGTTACTGTCACAAGACTATGCCCGGAAGGGTTACCTATGCCGCCGGGGTACAGCGTGCCCACGAGTATTATTGCCCCCATTATAAAGATGACAAGCGTCAGAATGGCATAGAAGAGCGCGTCCTTCATATAACCACTGATCAAAAGGCCTGCCGGATGTGCGGCGGCCTGGCAAGTATGTAGAACCTGCTATCGCCCTTCAGCTCAACAAGAATGCGCTCTGTAAGAAGCTTGACAGGGTCCTGTAAGAGTGAGACCCTCTTGGTTATATCCTCAAAGCTCTCAAAGGGCTTCTCCTCCCTTGCGTTCAGTATTGCAGTAAGATGCTTCTTGCCTATGCCTGGGAGAAGCTCCAGAGAGTGCATCCTTATGTTAAGCGGGGCAGCATTGTTGAAGAAATCAACGAACCTCTTCTCATCCGACCTTATTATTGTGGCTATCGCATGGGGCAGCTCGCTCTTCGAGCCTTCTGTAAGGCTCGAATAGTTAAGCCGTGCCTTTATAAGCGATATCTTGTCGCGCTCGCCCTTGCCTATATATATGCGTTCGCCTACCTTCATCTCCGGGTTCTTGGGCACTGCCTCAAGAAGTGTGAACTTGTTCTCTCCAAGAAGCTGGACGATGGGCTCTGACCTTACAGAATATGACCTACCACTCGGCAGATAGTCTATGACTAGCGCATGCTCCTCTAAATCCTGTCTCTGCTGCTCTTCCATATACGCCCACCCGCGTCATTCTTTATCCCTATAGCCTTCTATAATGCCCATAATCTTCTCAGGCACGCCTTCCCCCAATATCTTCTTATCAGTAGCAAGTATCTGCTTTAGCTGCATTATGTCTATAGGCATTATGTCCAATACCGAAGCCGTTGTCTTCTCGCTTAGCTCAAGGGCCTCAAGCTCTTTCCTGAGCTTCGAAGCCTTCCCGCTGTCAAGCTTTGCGAACTTCTTAGCGTAATCGTATGCAAGCTGCTGCTCGTAACCGAGCTCTCCTCCTCTCTTCCTCTTCTCCAGTATCTCTAGGGCTTCAGGGAGCGAAGCCAGCCTCTTTGCGACCTGTTCCTTGCCTATCATCTGATTCACTTAATCTATCCTATATCGAAAAGACATAATATAAACCTTTTGTTTTATCTGTACTCCATATCTCATTTAGAGGTGAGGGTTGTCACTTTCATGCGAGTGCCGGGATTTGAACCCGGGTCCTTGCCTTGGCAAGGCAAAGTCCTACCAGGCTAGACTACACTCGCACATTGAGCAGATAGGTATTAAATACAAAGCTATTTATGATTTTTCCGAGGCATTGTACATTCTATATATCCAACAGTATATCTCCGCTCTCCTTGTCTATCTCTACCTTATATACTGTTGTGTTAGTGCCCCAGGGGGTGTCGTCACTGACCTTTCCGCTGCGTATATCGTACTTAGCAGCATGCCACGGGCAGATCACATCAAAGCCTTCGAGAGCGCCCTCATCTAAAGGCCCTCCTTCATGTTTGCAAATGCTGTCTATGGCATACACGTTGCCATCTCTCAAGAAGAGCGCAATCTTTAACCCCTTTATCTCTACCCCCAAAGGCTTGCCTTCTACAAGCGAATCCTTCTTAACCCCGCTGTTAAGCTGCATAACACCACACTCATACCTACTACTTTTTCCTGATATATAGCTCTTCTATGGCAGAGAACATTACTTCAGTAAACGCATTGTGCGGCAGGACCTCGGAATATTTACCGATTGACTCTTTTGCCATAAGGCTGTACTTTCCAGCCACTTCCTTTGCATATTCTATTGAACTGTACTTGTCTATAGTCTCCGCAAGAAATGAAATCTCTTCCACTGTCTTGCTTCTCCGAGGTTCGTTGTATATTGCGTCTATCCTTTTCTTCTCATCATCAGTAGCACTCCTATACGCGTGCAGTATGATTAGCGTCAGTTTTCCTTCATATAAGTCGCCGTATCTCTTCTTACCGGAAGATTTTTCATCTCCAATTATATCAAGTATGTCATCAACAATCTGAAATGCAATTCCGGCAGGCCTGCCTATATCCTTTAGCGTATCCAGTAAGTCGTTTCTGCCAGCCAACATTGCGCCTATCTGCATAGGCCCGTATACTGTATAATAAGCGGTCTTAGCCTCTACTATGCTAAAGTAGAGATCTTCCCCGATCCTGCCTAAGTCTTTGGAGCTTTCTATGAACTTTATGTCCATATACTGCCCAATTACTGTCTTTTCAAGCATATCGTAGAATTTATCATATACTGCATTCCCTATGTCAAGCCCTACAGTGACTATATAATCTTTCAGGATTTTCCACATTGCCATATGCGCCCCGTCCCCTGCATTTATTGCCTGGTTTGCTCCATACATCCTGTGAAGGGCAGGCTTCCCTCTCCTCATCTCAGAATCGTCTTCAACATCATCATGCATAAGTATCCAATCTTCTGAAAGCTGCATAGCTGCAGCTGGAAGCAGTAGCTCCTCAGGCTTTGCACCGAACATCTCACCGCTTAGCATCAGAAGACCCGGTCTTCTGTAACTGCCCTGCCTATCAGAATACTCTTTCATTATGTTGTAGTGCTCGGAAGGTTCTCCTCCGGAGACATACTCGCTTATTTTTGAATAAATGTCCTTTCTGTGTAATTCTATATACTCCTTGAAGTTCACATGACCACCGTATAGTTTATAGGTACATCTACCTCCTGATACCATGGTTGCCTTGCATATATATGACCCATGATTCTACAGCAACAACAGCCGCACGTGCATTATATATACAACCTCTATAAAGAATAATATATATAAATTATCAAGAGCCCCCCGGTAGTAAGGCTTCGAGGCAGAGAGTCTAGGGCCGAAGCGAACGCAGCAGAAGCTTGAAAACGACGAGTCAATAAGTGTCACAAAACTAACGCTGAGGAATATCATGAATATGCTAAGAAAAGGAAAGATCGAGGATCTCTCTGTGCTCACTGCAATTCAATATATCATGTTGCGGGGATACGTCATCAAGGCAGGCCGTGAAAAGAAATGAGCTACCAATCATGCGATAGACATGTTCATTAGCGATATATTCAAAAGGAAAAAAGGAGCGAAGACTGAAGGCGTAGAGATAACAAATATATATGTGAAGCTTGGCGGCGATATGCACGGCCTTGGCGGTAGAACAGTCAAAGCTGAGGCTTTCGACCTTACCATACCATACAGCAACAGGCTAGCAAACGACCTTCTGCCTGATAATCTAAAAGGGCCGCCTATAACAATCTCAAGCATCTCTGCTGAGAAGCCTTTCTCGCTGCTCTCAGTATCGCCAAGCTTGCCGCAAACGGTAGAATATATGTCCAAGACAGTTTTCAGCCTTAGGATCAATGCCCCCAGACCGCCGTACAGCGGCCCGCTTGTAATCAAGTTTGAGACTGACAGCAGTGAGAATGTAAATGTGCGCATAGAGAGGATTACCCTCATTAATGCCGACAGGAGCTATAATCTTGAGGATTCGGCCTCTGACATGACACTGAAGAAAAGCCAGATTTTCAAAAAGGACATACAGCTGTATAAAATACTCTCATACAACCAGCATGTGGAAGCCATAGAAATAAACAAACCGTTTAAACTGGAGGAAACAAGGCCAAAACCACCGTTCAACATAGACAAAAAGGACAGCTATATAGCTGAACTTTATATAAGGTGCCCCGAATTCAACTATACCGGGCCTATGGAGATAACATTCAAGCAGTCAGCATGAGTCCCACATCCTCATGAACTCGTCCCTGAGCCTCTTTATTTCTGCAGCTTCGTGTATTATGCCTATCTGCTCAATGTTCTTATGCATGCCTCTGTATGTCAAGTTTGCAGAGCCTGCCACAGCTGCGTTTTCTGATATGTAAATTTTCGCATGCACAAAGCCTCTCGGTATCCTTAACTTTATATCCCCTCCTGCACTGCCTTCTGAAAGAGAGCCAAAAGCAAGAAGCAGGAGTATGGCAGCGCTCAAAGAGAGGGAGAGCAAGACAACAAGCCTTGGATATGCGGCGCTATAAAGCAGATAGTTGGCCAAGAACAAAGCCGCTACAGTGGCAAGAAGCAGGCCTCTCCTAGGCCTTTTCTTAAGAATGGCCTGCGCATCTCTATCTATCGATGAAGATATTATCCGTATACGCTTTCCTCGCGATATGGATTTCATGAAACCCGCATAATACCTGTCTATGTATGGTGAGACTATGCAAATGTCGCGGCCGTTTCTCAGGAGGGGCTCTATATACCTATAGCTCTCGCTACCATTGTAATACTGGTTCACTGACTCACCTGCATGCATATTACCATCTTTTGATACTATGACAGCAAGCATCCTATTATCATTTTCGTCAGACAGCATAAGCAAGATTTTTATATATGCTTATTTTATGTTACACATGGATCTTTTGCTGAAATCGTTCTTGGCGGTGATTATAGCACTGGCTATACTCTTCCTAGCATACTATATATTCAAACATGTTTCTTTTTTACAGCCCATAAGCAAGAACCAGGCCTCTGGACTTGTGTTGCATGATTTGGAGCACAACTATCCTAGTGCAATTATAAACATAACCAACGTAACGCAGTCGCAGTATATAGGCAGCTGGCATATAGTTGCCTCTGTAATAGATAACGCAACATCGCCGTGCCCCACCTATGATATATACTCCTTTGACTATCCCGCATACGGCTTTGTCTACAGGGTTGACAACAAATATACCGAGAACTGCATAATCTACGGGCTTGTCTCAGGCAATTATACTATAGGCTCATATCCTGTTGCTATAGCCAGATCATACCAGCTTAATATCTCGCAGGTGAGGCACTTCGTTTCAGCATACGGCTATTCAAATATGGTGGTAACGGCATCCTACTACAACACAACAAGCATACGCGGGAACGCCTACAACAAGATATGGCTTGTGAACTACACAACCCCAAAGGCAAACTACTCTGTACATATAGTGCTTTCGCAGCTTAATGGTTCAATTATGAACATATACAACACAAACTAAGCAATGCGTTTCCTGAAGAGCAGCGTGCTGCCACTTCCTATTATGCCACCCTCAATATCAACTTTTGAAAAGCCATTCTTCAGAAAAAAGGCCACTGCGGTGGGATTTTTTGCATCTACAGAAGCCTCCAACACGTGTACACCTTCCCTTTTTGCGATATCAGAGGCCCTCGCAAGGAGCCTGCTTCCTATCCCAAGCCTGCGGTATCCGCTGTTTATTATTATACCTACAACAGAGCCTGTGCCTCTCCTGATAATTTCGCACTCGCCAACTAGTACGTTATCGCATAACACAACAAGATCCACAGCAGAGCCCTCCTCAGCGCACCTGAGCTTTTCATTGAGAATCTGTATAAAGGAAGGTTCTTCCGGCATCTCACTGAATAAGGTGGCACGCGGATTCTCCAGATAGATATTCTGCACCAGGCTCAACAGACTGGCGAAATCCTCTTTTCTAATGCCCCTGAATTCAATATTCTGTGCTGTTGCCATCTTTATAAACTGACTAGCGCAAAGTATTTAATTAGCTCCTGCCAAGTCTTACCATGGCAATTACAAAAGTGACTGCCCGCAGAATGCTTAGAGATGCGGGGGCCAAGAGAATAAGCGATGCCGCAGCTCTGGAGCTTGCAGAGGTCATCAATGGCTTTGCTTACACAGTCGCCAGAAAAGCAGTGAAACTTGCCGCACATGCGAAAAGGAGTACAATCATGAAGGAAGATGTGGACCTGGCTAAATAGCAAAGGCATCGACCCTTCGCATGCCGCCTAAATGTTTGCAGCATAAATTCCTTGACTTCGAAGCAGCACCTCCACAGGGCAAAAATTATATGCTTATGCTGTATTAGGCATATGGGATAAATGGCCGCGAATACAAGGATAAGTATAAATAGCGCTATACTTATGGCTTTAAGTGCAGTAATAGGTTCCACAGTCTTTGTCATCACAGGGGTCCCAATATTCTTCGCTGGGTTCCTGACAATACCTCTCTTTTTAGTGGTAGGCTTCTTCGCAGTGGTTTTTGCATCAGAATTTGGCGAGTTAAGTTCCGACATGCCTGATGAGAAAGGCGTAGCCTACTCTTACGTAAACAGGTCCTTCGGGAGTGAGCTGGGCCTTATAAGCGGCATACTTCTGTATACAGCTTATTGCAGCACCATTTCAGCAATAGGCCTTAGCTTCGGTTCGTACGTATCCCAGATAATAGGGGTTGCCTCTGCCGCTACGCCGTTGGCTATATTCATTATAGCAGCTATGGCCATAGCCTCGTCCATAGGGATGAAGAAGACGGCATGGCTTAACTATCTGCTCATATTATTTACCATAGGCGTAATAGCACTCTTTATCGGTTTCGCGCTTACAAAAACTGCAGGCCACGGCTTTCCCATAACAAACTTCCACAATTCCACTGAGCAGAACAGCGCAAGCTCAATATTCTATGCGGCTACTATCATGGTATTCGCCTTTGCCGGCTTCCAGACAATAACATCATTCACCAAAGACATATTCAACAAAGGGAGAGGTGCGGCAAAAGCAATGATAACGGCAGTACTAATAAGCACGCTTGTATATGCACTCGTTGCATTCTCATTAATCCTTCTCGTTCCTGCACAGAGCTTCAGCAGCTCAGCAAACCCCTTCTCCTTCGCCCTAGATTTTGCAGGAGCCCCCCATATCCTGACTTACATAGTAAGCGTAGGCGCAGCTGTAGCTATAGCCGCGGCAATACTAGTAATAACGATCACAGCCTCCCGCCTCATATATCAGATAGCAAAGGACGGACTCCTGCCAGAGTTCTTCAGATTGTACGACAAGAAGAAAGACGTAGCAAAGACAGGCATACTTACCACCGCAGTAGCAGCAATAATCCTTCTTTTCTCAGGCAATATCTACATTATAGCCTCGATAAGCAACTTTGGAATGCTCTTCTCGTGGCTAATGGCCAGCTTCACCCTTATCAGCAGGAGGAGGAGAGGCAGAAAGCCCAGTTTTACCGTGCCTTTATACCCCATCCTTCCTACAGTTGCAATATTAGTGTCGCTTGTTTTTATGGCAGGAATGCCGCGCGAAACCCTCACCGTAGGGATAATCCTGATACTCCTGCTCATAATTGTCTACTACTTCATAATAGAATTCAAGCAGCGCAGAATCATGAGAATCAGACTCTTCAAATGAGAGCTCAAAATAGCTAAATACTTTGACATTGAATGTCTATCGTGCTTCAATGAAGTTTTATAACATCGAAGAGGGCATAAGGCTTGTAAGAGCAGCGAGGAGTGCAATAGAGCTGCATGCGCTCTCCCCGCATTTTCATAGCGGCATGATAGAACGGTCTATAAATGAATTCAGCGAGAGCCGCGGGGTTTTCGTCACTTTATCCCACTACCCCACAAAAGCGTTGCGCGGTTGCATAGGCTTCATTACCCCCACTGCGCCATTGAATAAGTTGCTTGTAGACGCAGCTGTGGCAGCCGCAAGCGACGACCCACGCTTCGTGCCTGTTTCAGAGAATGAGTTCGAGCATCTTACTGTAGAGGTAAGCATACTCTCAGAGCCTGTACGGATAAAAGGAGCCGGAGATGAGCTACTGAAAGGCGTAAAGATAGGCAGGGACGGCCTCATCATAGAATACGGATACCATAGTGGACTGCTTCTCCCGATTGTAGCAGTGGAGGAGCAATGGAAAGCCAAGGAATTCCTAGAAAACCTTTGCATAAAGGCCTCACTGCCAACGCATGCATGGAAACATGGAAGTGCAAAACTCTACAGGTTTACCACGCAAGTATTCAGGGAGCTTTCCCCACACGGACCCGTAGAAGAGATACTCTTCGAATAGCTTTCGATATTGAATTCTTGAGGTAATCAGATGCGTACCATAATGCTTATAGATATGGATTATTTCTTTGTGGCATGCGAAGAGATTAAGAGACCCGAGCTCAGGAAGATACCTACCATAGTAGGGGCAGAACCGAAGATGGGCAGGGGACGAGGAGTGGTTATGACCTGCAATTACATAGCAAGGAAGTACGGTATAAGGAGCGGCATGCCCATCTCAAAGGCGTATAAGCTAAAACCAGATGCCGCATTCCTGCCTGTCGACTACGCCTATTACGAAAGGAAGTCTGCAGAAGTTATGTCGATAATACAAAGGTATTCTGAAAAGACAGAGCAGGCCAGCATAGACGAGGCCTTTATAGACGTCTCAGGAAAAGTCGCAACAGGCAGCGAGGCGCTTGAATATGCAAAACGGATAAAAAAGGATATCAGGGAGAATGCGCATCTCCCCTGCTCCATAGGCATAGGTACGAGCAAGCTCATTTCAAAGATAGCCTGCGATGAAGCCAAGCCTGAAGGCATAAAGCTCGTCAATGAAGGGGAGGAGAAGGCATTCATAGCAGGTATGCCTGTGGACAGACTTTACGGTGTAGGTAAGAAGACCGGGGAAGAACTGAAAAAGATGGGCTGCGACACCATAAGCAAGCTAGCCTCTGCAAACGTAATGGACCTCATGGAGGCATTCGGTTCTTTCGGTATCGAAATATACCGATATGCAAACGCCATAGATGAGAGCGAAGTAATAGGGAATTACGAAGTGAAATCAATAGGCAGGGAGAAGACATTTGAAACCGATACCAATGAAAAAAATATAGTAGTAAACGTTATAACAGCTCTTTCAACAGAGGTTGCATCCGAAGCCGAGAAGCTTGGAGTGTCGTTCAAGACAGTAACGCTGAAGATGAGATACTATAATTTCTCAGAGCATATGAAGAGCACAGGCATCAGGCCATCGAGCAGCAAAGAAGCCATAGCAGAGACTGCCAAAGCCCTCTATCTCGCTGCAGGTACCGGCACGAAAATAAGGAAAATAGGCGTAAGGATATCCGGGCTATCCCACTACAAAAGCCAGAAAAAACTATATGATTACTTAAGATAAACGCTTATGCCTCTGTCAATAACGCCTATTCACGCCTAAGGTCCCTCATAGAAACCTTTCCCTCACTCTCCTGTGAGGAGAAGGTGCCTTCAAACACATCATTCCTTGTTCTTTTGCAATTATAATATACCGGTCCATCCAGCCTGCTCGGGATTGAAGCGTCTTCTACGTATCT
>CAZOFK010000002.1:0-25718 GCA_964579185.1 Microcaldota archaeon | reverse complement strand
GTTCGCTTTCATCCCACCTCTGAAGAGCGCGGGATTTCCCGCTCACTGTGTTAAAGAGGGGTGGAGTTAAGGATTTATAGCCATTCATCCTTATAAACTTTGATGTGGAATCATACCAATCGGCAGTATCGGGCCACGCCTTGAGGGCATACTATGAGATACGTTTATGTCATGCTTTCTCTGTTTTTTGCATTTGGCATCCTTCATGCAGGCACTGTCTCGCTTACAGGTACATGCACCCATGCACTAGGCAGCAATACAGTGGCATTCGGCCTTGCAAATAGTGGAAACGACAGCGCATATAGCGTGCACGTGCTGCCAAGTGTAGAGGGTGCGGAACTTGCCAATTACACGTATTATCTTGGCACAGTAGGGCCAAAACATTCGGTGAGTACCTACGTGAACCTTACTAACGTGACTGCCATAGGTACGTATGCAGATTACTTCACAGTCGAATATCAGCAGGGAAGCCAGGTTTTTGTGGCACTCTTCCCCTGCCTTCTTGATTTCAAGGTGCCTGCAGACAGCAACATTATACTTTCGTACAATATAACATATGCAGGTGATGAGGACACTATAGCAATTACTGCGCTCAATGCTGGGGGGAGCGCCATAAATGCCACGCTATACCCAGTCCTGCCGCCTGCCTTCCTGTTCGTCTCTGACAGTTCGGCCCATGTTCATATGGAACCGCTGATGTCTTCAGTTGCGAGGTTTACTGTGAAGCCTGAAGGTTCTGGTGCTGCATATTCCGGTGCTGTTGCTTCATCGTATAGTACCAGCGGCATACATTATGCCTCGCTCTCCACGCTGGTTATATCAGAGAAGAGCAGCAGTTCCAACCTCACACTTATCTTCATGCTGGGGAGCACGGTGGTAGTTGTTATTATGTTGCTTCTTATACTGCGCGTAGTGCTTAGGCGTGCTGCGCATAAGAAGGCAAGGTGATTCGGGTCAGCGGACTGCACTGACCTCCGGAATATACGGCAGTTTGAGCATGTCTGCACTATGCCTTGCGCTTTGCCTTCCTATTTTCTACATAGTAACCATTAAGGAAGAGATGCCTTGCGCCTGTTTTCTTCATTGTGTATAACGCATCCTCAGGGCTAAGTACTATAGGCATCCCATGTACATTGAAGCTTGTATTAAGCACCACACCGTAGCCCGTGCCCTTTTTAATCCTGAGCAATATCTTCCTGTATTCCTTGTTTTCGCTGCCGAGCATCTGCGGCCTTGCCGTCATGTCGACGTGCATCACTGACTTCATGATATGGCTACGTTCTCTCCTGACCCTGTATGCAGTGGTCATGAACCTGTCATACGCCTTTACTGGATGAAGAAGCCTCTTGGCCTCCTCCTTTAGCATCGAGGGAGCGAAAGGCTGATACCACTCTCGCTTCTTGACATAGAGGTTAAGCCTGTCTTTTACCTCGTCGGACCCCGCTGCGGCAAGTATGCTCCTGTTACCTAATGCCCTAGGTCCATACTCCATGCGGCCGTTGAACCAGAAAACATACTCGCCATCAAGAATCAGCTCTGCTGCATGCACTGCTGCATCGCTCTCTTCTGCATAGCTTATACCGTTAGTGCTTCTAAGCGCGCCCTTTACCTCTGCGTCTGCATAGCCGTTGCCCAGATATGCATTTTCGAATGAATAGCCTGCCGTGCCGCGTATCAGGTAGTTTGCATACATCGCGGCACCGAGCGCTATGCCACCGTCGCCCATGTGGGGAAAGATATACATATCTTTTACGCTGGCCAGATCACGTACCTTCATATTTGCCTTCACATTAGACATCACTCCTCCTGCCAGTGCTATATGTGATATGCCTGCCTCCTCTACAGCATTACCTACGAACCTTGCCGTCACCTGCTCGAGGAGCTGCTGCGCCATGTACGAGAATTGTTCTCTTGGCATGGACCACGCAATCCTGCTTAGAAGGTCGTACTGCTTTAGGGGGCCGTATCTGGCCTTTATTGCAATGCCCTCGACTGTGAAGAAGTCTTTCAGCCTGTTTTCCTCAAAGCTAAATGGATAAGAGTAATCGGCCATCGCCATCACCTTGCCTTCGTCTTCGAGTTCGCGCATGCCCATTATATTCGTTACCTGCTCGTAAAATATGCCTATGGAGTCTCTTGCGGGTATGCTGTGGCTCCTCTTAAGGCGCCCTTTTGAGAAGACGCTGATAGTGCCGCTGAGGCCGTCGCCGAGGCCGTCGAGCGTTATGACAAGCGCCTTTCTGAAGCCTGAGGTGAAGGCGGCTGCAGCGACATGTGATGCATGATGGTCTATGGCGTAGAGTTTATGCTTCCCGAAGCCCATGTGCCTCAGTTCTATCTTTATTGCAGTATTGCTGATGCCTTTGCAGAGAGGTAGCACACCCACGCTAGTCATCGCATACTTTGCATAGTGCCTCAGGGCCTCAAACCTGGGCTTCATCATCTTCCTTCTCCTGAACAGGTAGTATGACTCTTTCTGCCACGGAAAGAGCCTGGAGAGAGTCTTTGTGAATTCGATTGTAGGATATGCAACAACATCTATGTCTTTAGGGCTTATGCCTGCCGATGAGAGTGCCGCGCGTATAGAGTGCTGCGGGAATGCGACCTCCAGCTTTCTCTTTGTGTACCTCTCTTCGTTGGCAGCGAAAAGGATCATGCCATCTTCGATAAGCGCAGCTCCTGAGTCGTGCCCGTCCCATATCCCAAGAGTGTACATGATATCCCTTTATTTTATATGCCCTATTAGGAACTTGACAAATTAAGAATCTTTCCATCTGATGATCTGGAGGGTTTTCTCTTCTCTTTTTATCGTCGTGTATTGGTTAGAATAGATGTGATGTGAGAGGTCTGGCCTTGACGAGGTGCTAGAATGTAAATGTCAATCCCTAGCCTATTCTTTAGAGTAGGTTTTTTATATTTATTTATACAGTATTTCTTTATTGGTGAAATAGACATGCCTACTCTCTCTACGCCGCAGTCGCAGGCAGGCGTGCTCAGCTTTTACGATGCCCCTGAGAAGGGACCGCGCATGAATGCAAAGGTCTTCCTTGTCGCGGTGTTCGTATTCGCCGTACTGATAATAATCTTCGACCATTTTGTTGCTTATAAATAATGCCTATGCTAGCACGAAGAAATCCTTTTTCTTTTCCCTGACATCTCCGTTCTCTGAAAGAAGGTATAATATGGAGCGCACGCCTTCCTCGCTTACGCCTGTTTTTTCTGCAACATCATCTACGCGGCTACCTTCACCTATGCTTTTTAGAATCTTGCCGCTATTTGCATTTAAAAACCAGCGTGTAGCTATGTAGAACTTTTTGTTGTTGAATGAGCGGATGCCAAGGATCTGGCCGTGCCTTATGCTCTCCTCTACGGCGAGTGAGAGCGCTGCGGCTTCGGCCTCGCTTGAGACGACCACATAGCCTTTTGTCTTCAGTTCGTTTGGCAGCCCTTCGTCTGAAGGCGCAGGCTGCAGCCTTTGAGCCGCTGCCCTCGGCTCGGCTCTAACCCATGAAGTCTTCTGCTGAGGCTGAGTCTTCTTACCCTTCCTCATGAGAAACCGGTCATAGATGTCTTTGGATATGCTATAGTGGCCGGCTCTGTCCTCTTTGCCCGGGAAGATAGCCACAGCGTTTTTCTTTAACAGCCCAAGGAGTATCTCCTTCTCCCTTGCACTGAGGCGTTTACCCACCTCTTCTACAGTGCGCTGCGGATATCGCATAGTATCGAGTTTTTGGAGGACACCAAGCTCGTTCTCCGTTATTCCTGATTCTGTTTCTCTCTTCTGAATGCCTTTTTCGGCCTGTGCAGTACTTCCCGCAAGCAGGCTTGCGACATCTGACTTCTTGGAAAAGAGGAATGCGGTGCTGTTGAACCTGAAGAAATCAACTTCGTCGTTTTCCTTGATGCCTAGACCTTTTATCACCTCGAAAGGCACATTTATGTAAAGCTTGTTGTTGTTTTTATAAACGCGCATGACACCATCTTAGCATTTTAAATATATGCATCCCAATATTATTATGCTCAATCAAGGTTTAAAAGGGTTTGTGTTATCGGGGACGGCCGCTGTGGGAGCAGAAGAGATGAAGGCCATAGAGCTGAACTGTGAACACCTTGGGATAATGCCGGCACAGCTTATGGAGAATGCGGCACAGTGTGTAGCAGGGTTTGTAAGAAAGAAAGCTAAGAAAGGGAGCTCTGTACTGCTCTTTTCAGGCACTGGAAACAACGGAGGCGATGGAGCCGCATGCGCCAGGCATCTGATCAACGAGTATGATGTTACGGCAGCGTTCCTTAAGGATATAAAAGACATGAAAGGGCCTGCGAAAAGGAATGCGATGATGCTTGCAGGGAGCAGGTTCGTTGACGTGCTTGAAGGCGCAGGCAACATGCGCCGCGGTGAATTGGCGCGGTTGATGGAGGGGAAGGCAGTCATTATAGATGCCATCTTCGGCACAGGCTTCAGTGGCAGCATGCCAGAGTGGGCAAAACCGGCCATAGAGGGCATAAACAGGTATAGAATGGGGCACAGCGTTCTCGTGTTATCCGTAGATCTGCCCTCAGGGATGGATGCTGACCTCGGAGCAGGAAGGATAATGATCAAAGCTGATTACACGCTTACCTTCCATAGAATCAAGAAAGGCCTCCTCAACTCTAAAATGAGGCAGAGCACGATCGTGTGTGGCATAGGCATACCTCTTGACGCTGAGCTTCTATGCGGACCGGGCGATTTATGGAGGGCAGCGCAGCCTAGGAAGCTGACAAGCAGCAAAAAGGAGAATGGTATTGTGCTTGTTATAGGCGGAAGCAACTCGTACCACGGCGCAGCGGTGACTGCTGCTAATGCCGCATACGCCACGCTTGCTGCACTGAGATCCGGAGCCGGCTATGCCAAGCTGTATGTACCGCAGAGCATTTTGGATATAACGCGAGGCACGTCTCCTAATCTTATAGTGGGCAGTATGGGCAATGATTTTATTGATACGGATTCAGTTACAGTAATTGAAAACGAATTAGAAAAAGCAGATACAGTTGTGCTAGGCATGGGCCTCGGCAGGAACGAAGAGACTCTCAGGGCTGTGAGAAAGCTTGTCTCTCTTGCAGTAGGGTTGGGGAAGAAGCTCGTTATCGATGCTGATGCTATCTATGCAGTAAAAGGCATGCGAATGCGCGGTGCAGTTCTTACACCGCACATGAGAGAGATGCTTTCGCTTTCGGGGAAGGACCTCACTAATACTCCGCTCGAGGAGCGCATACGTGTAGCCCTAGACACTGCAAAAAGGCTTAATGTTACGCTTGTGCTTAAAGGGCACGAGACGATAATAACAGACGGAAAGACGCTTAGGCTGAACAAGGCGCGTACATCGGCGCTTGCGACAATGGGCACGGGAGACATCCTCGCAGGCATAATAGGAGGATATGCTGCAACAGGCTCTGTGCTTCTCCACGCCGCAGCGGCTGCAGTATATCTGCACTCACGTATAGGTGATATTCTTGCCGGTGAGAAAGGCAACCATATATTGGCAGTCGATATGCTTGGGCGCATACCTGATGTCGCAAAGGGATTTGATAAAAATATATAGATTGTTAGCTCACGATATGAGGGATGCATATGAAAGATGAGGTAATCAAGGTAAGCAGGAAAGCGTCAGATGAGAGCACAGCTGAGTTCAGGCGGAGCGCAGTTGAGATAGCTGCACCCATGGCGTTTTGGGTTTTTCTTCTTATAGCTGCATTGGCTGCGAAGATATTCGCAGCCTCTGGCACAATAACCGATTATTACCTTATCGAGGTTCTGCGCGTCTATTCCGGCTTTATGCTTTCGACATCTGGAATGGTGGTGCTTCCTCTCGCTGTGGGTGCATTCGTTGGCGCAGAGGTAGGGAAGGTTACAGGAAGCCTTACAAAGGCGGCTAGAGGAGGATTCCTTAATGGCTTATATGCAGCCATGGTTTATACCATCACAGTCATGATAATATACGAAACGCTAACCTATGCTGCACCGTCCTCTGTCCCTGACAAGGCTCTCGTACTGAACAGCTGGATCGCGCTGCCTGTTGTAGTGCTGATGGCGCTTTCTGAGATATTCGCCCTCGTTTCTCACGCGCGCAGAACAAACGGCTGAGTTCAGTCTTGCACTCTCTACGTCGAATTTGTGCCGATTGTGTAAAGCGAGACGTTAGTGCCGAGGTTGACATCCGCAGTGGCGATCTCGGTAAGTGAATGGCTGCTTAAAATATTGCTGCATGTGGTGCTGTGATACGGCGGCACAGCGCACCAGTAGCCATAGTCAAAGATAAAGCAGCTGAAATTCTTGAAGAGCGAAGCGTTATCGGATATGTAGCTTATCTGCGCGCTGCTCCTGTTTAATCCATACCATACGTCAGGGGTAAATGAAAAGACAAGGCAGTTAGCAGGCACTTTCTGGTAATTATTGTATATGAATGCTACTGAATGCGCTATCCCATACTGGATTTGTGTGTTCTGCGGATTCTGCGCTGTGAGCGGGAAGAGTAGTATGAATGGTATAAATGATACGAGTACAAAGAGCGCTGCTGATGAGAATGCATAGGCAGCGCTGCCTAAGCGCCGTGCCAGCGCAGATGAGATCTCGTATATGGCAAGCGAGGCGAGTATGGAAAGGCTTGGAAGAAGCTGAAGCATGAACCTGCTGTCTACCCCGAAGGTGGCTGATCCGGCATAAAAGAAACCATAGAAAAAGAAGTATATGGCAAACCAGCCTAGAAGAAGAAGGAGTAGCCCAAACCTGTTTCTTACGTGCTTATCGATGGCCAGTAGGAGTATGCCTAGAAGGGCAAACAGAGTTACTGTCTCGGGAAAAATGGCAGGATATGATGTAGATGCATTGAAGGCGCCGAATAGGAATGAGATATTAGCAGCTGCGTTGTGCATGAAGTTTTTGATCGAGAAAAGCTGCTGTGAGGGATAAGACTGGCCGTAATTACCGTTGCTGAACTCATTTCCAAGGTAATACAGCTGCGGAAGAAGGAGAATAATGAATAGGAGAAGCGCTATAAGGAAGGAGGTGTTTTCTGAGAAATGCCTGACTGCTTCTTTCATCCTTACCTGAAGCGTTTTCCTGATACCATTGATGCCCATGGTAAATGATAGGATGAGTATCAATGGCAGAAGGAGGATGGCCTCTATGCGCACATAAGTAAGAAGGAGGAGGCTTGATAGCAGAAGCCCGAAAGTCTTTATGTTCCTGCGCAGTGTAAAGATGGCTAAGCATGTGAAAGAGAGCAGTGAGAGCATCATGAATGGCAGATCGAGGACAGCGTAGCTTCTGGCCCAGATAAAAAGAAGGGGCATCGTTGCAAGCACAAAGGATGAGAGCACAGCAACATGCCTTCTCTGAGTGGCAAGACCTGTGAAGATAAAGATGAGAAAAATGGAAAGCGCACCTACAAGAAGCTGTAGTGCATGCGCTACCCAGCCGCTTGCACCGAATATGGCGAATGCTATGGCTATAAAAAATGACCATTCAGCAGGATCATGGTACAGGAGGGTGTTGTAGCACTGGCGCAGACTGCCTGTGCCGTACTGGCACCAGAGCGCATTCCAGTGGTGAAGTATATTCAGGGCTATGCCTTGGTATATGTTCTCATCGAAATAGAGCTGCTCGGTAGGGGTAATAAAAACCGCTGATACTACCACAAAGAAGAGTACAGCTGCAGATACCATCATCAGTGAGTTCTTGTCTATGCTCCGCGAGAGCAGACGTACAATGCCCTTGCGCTCAATTAAAAAGAGCGCTATGAGGGATATAAATGATACGAGCGCTATTGAAGGTACGGCATACCCTAAAAACATACAAGCCCCATTATACTAAAGGCCCCTGCCATGACACAATTCAGCGCTGCCTATTTATCTCTGAGACGGCCCTCTCTATGAGTTCCTTATGCGTCCTTTTGAAGATATATGTCCTATATTTGTATCTTATGAGTGTCCATACATAATAAAACGTGAGGAAGATGTCGACTGAGATGAAGACAAGCGCTACAATCGGCTGGGTGGTCAGCTTTACCACAAGGAAGCCTAAAGCAGCATTGTATAGTACAAATGCAATTATGGCAAATTTGACAAGGATGTCCTTCATTGAATACGCCTCGAACCGGAACCGCCGTGCTTAGGGGCGAAGTGACAATCAGTGCGCCAATGACAAAGGAACTTTCCTGGACAGAGCCCCATCCGCCTCGACCTGTGGATTATACACGCCTCATTTATGGCATGCCGCGTTTCCCAGAATGCCAGGCATCAGGCGCGCCTTGGGCGCCTCGATGTATCCACACGCCTTTTTTCTATTATACCTGATACGTGTGTAGCAAACAAGAATATTATTATGTAGTCCACAGCTATTATAAGCAAGAGCGGGAGACCCGCGCTCCCTGAGATCTTTATTATCACATACCCAAGTATTGTGTTATAGATAAAGAGCAGCAGCGTTATCCACTTTGAACTCGCCCACCATTTTTTGCCATTTACTGATGGCTCGCTTTTTTTCGCACTTGGCAACACATACACCTTTATCCATTCATTTGAATGGCTTGTATTAATACAAAATGTAAAGCTTAAAAACCTTGCGGAAGTGTCAGCTGCAGCGGGGGATACTGCCGAGGACATTTAAGATGTTTGTCATCGGAGGAAAAGAGCCAGCAGCAGAAGGCGTATCCTGCTGTGTTAAAGGCTCGCGTATCATCTGATCATGCGTTCTGCGACGTGCGAAGCTGCCTTTTCAGGATTATGCGCTTATGTTGCAGCCGCACTTTTTATGGAATACGTACCCGAGAGTTTAGATGCGGCACGGTGCAGTGCCTCTCTTGCTATCTCTTTTGCGCTATTGTCTACTTTGAGTTCAAAGAGGGTCTGGCCCTTCTTGAGCCTTGTGGCGATTGAGATGGCCTTGCCGAACGAGAGCGCCATACCCTGTGAGAGCCTGTCGGCCCCGGCGCCCGTAGCCCTCTTCTTCTCCCTTATGACACTATGAGGGTACGGAACAATCCTGAAAAAGTAATTTCCGGGTATCTCGCGCTCGAGGTGCTTGTTTGCCACCTGCCTTGCGGCCTCCAGGGCATTTGATCTAAGCTGTATATATTGATTCGAGACAAGCGCATACATGCTCCCGTATGTGGGTTTGTCTACCCCCATCCTGAATACGAGCAGGCTAGTGTGCGGCAGGGCCTTTACGTAATTCTTCTTTGGTTTTTTTACTGAGTATCTGCTCCACGCCTGGCTGTTTATAGCTCTTATAGACCTCGCTGGCCTAAGTTTCATGATATCATCCTGCTCCTGCTCAGCGGGCGCTTTGATGAGGCGCGCGCAGAGACTTATGCATTAATAAGCACATTAACCATTTTATACCTTTGGTTGTATTCCGATGATAGAGACGCAGGAAATGAAGCCCCATTTTATTGCTGCACGTTTACAAAACAAGGGCCACCTTCCCAAGTATGTCCTTACTGCTTATATATCCGAATGTCCTGCTGTCCTCGCTTAACGCTTCGTTGTCTCCTATTACAAAGTAGCGATGTCCATCTGCCCTGGAAATGCGCTTTACAAGACGCATCTCCTTTCTGGGATGGCGCATCACTATTATATCCCCCTCTGAAAAGCAGGATAGGGAGCGCATTACAAGCAGATAGGCGCCTTCCTTTAGCGCTGGCTCCATGCTCTTATCCTTTACCCGGAATACCTTAAGAGGCAGCATAGCAGGCACCTAGATCTTCGGATATACGAACTCTCTTTCGGTGGGATAGAAGGCCTTGACTCTTTTTACCTCCACGCCTTTTGTTTTCCAGAATATCTCGACTATCATTCCTACAGTATTAAGGAGTTCCTCTGCCACGGCTACGTCTGTCTTCTGGCGCGCATCAGAGCCATGCTTCATAGCTTTCCAGACGAGCTCATGCAATTCGGGATACTGCTTTACATGCTCGGGCTTGAAGTAATCCCCCCATAGCACACGTATCTCGCGCTTACATAGCTCTGCGTGCTCTTCCTTGACTGCTGTGTATCTTGCTAGCTTATGCATAGTTTCTACAGACGTGTCTTTGGGCAGAGCGGCTATCAGGTCTGCCATCCTTATTACAGTATGCGCAGCAACCTGTGCTGCGTGGGGATCGTATATTCCGCAGGGTATGTCGCAGTGTGCATATGCCACATCGAAGCCCAGAACACTGTCGAGCCTTTCAAGAAGTGCATGTAGAGCTTTCTTCATGGTATCACCCGGTAATGATAAGGCTAACACCTTTTTATAGTTTCTTATAGCGGCTTGTGACTTTGGAATCGGTTGGACAGGATTCTCTCTTTTAGGCTCGGACAGCTTCTGCGGAACTAAGTTCATTTATAGAAATATTTAAATAGTTATTTGAATATATATCTTTTACTATGGTATATAGGTGGGTATTTGAATAAAAACAATAGGTATAAGGGGATATTCGCTGTGGTCGGACAGAGCTTTTTCAGGATTCCGCTTCTTGTAACGCTGTTCCTGCTGATAGAAAAAAGCGTATATGCACATACACCGATATTTGATGTGATTGCTACACTCAACGGCATACAGGCAATACTCATGCATGTTGGTCCCGTTCTTAGCGCCGTGCTTTTTGTTGTTGCAGGAATATTCTACGCAATAGGGCAGCTCTTTCCGAGCTACAAGAGAGCGAACTTGCACAGCGCTTCGATAGATCTGATAATAGGTGCCATAATTGTGGCAGTGCTCTCGGCCGCATCGACGGGCCTTGCCGTTGCATCGACGCACCTGCTATCAAATCTTTCGAATGCAACGTGATATGATGCAACTGGGGATTCTCGGAGGATACGGTTTCTCTGTGGCCGTTTCGCTGATTGCAATAATGGTCATAATAAGCGGGATATCGCTTGGGATAGGCATTGCCTTCAATGAACGCAGATTTAAGGACTTCGGCCGCGAGGAGTTATATCAATCTGTAATCAGCGGGATCCTAGTAGGAAGCATGATGCTCCTCTTCTCAAGTGGCGGAGTTGTCGACAGGCTTATAGCCTCGGGCATTCCGCCTAACACTACTTTGCACTGCCCTTTGTTTCTGACAGGTAACCATGCAATCTGTCTGTCGTACAACTATCTGGTAGGCACACAGAAATACACATTTATGGGGGTCACGCACTCCTCTGTTTTCAGCATTGCGACAAATATGCTTACAGCGCTGCTTGGACTGAATGCGGTTGTGGGAATGATAGCCTCGCTGAAATTCAGCTTTGTCATCTCCTTCTCGTTTGGGTATGTACTCATGCCCATCCTCAATGAGCTGCAGTATGCTATGAAGTTGCTGACAGGCGTTGCTGTAAGCTCAGTAGTACAGGCTGCTGTGCTTATCTTTATCTCCACAGGTGTGTTAGAGGTGGTGCTGCCTTCAGGCCTTGTCCTGCGCTCTTTTTATCTCACGAGAAAACTGGGCGGCTTCCTTATAGCCGTAAGTATAGGCATGTACGCCGTATTCCCAATGACGTATGTGCTCAACGCCATGCTTTCGAATTCGTATTCGTGGGAGATAAACACCACCTCGATATCTGAAGCTTCGGTAAGCGCTTCGGGGGTTGAGGGAGGTATACTTTCTTCAATGGCTGGTTACAACTCGATAAACCGGGGCGTCTTGGGCAGCATAGGCGGGGCTGTCTCGCAACTCAGCGACTCACTCTCGGGCATGATAAACAGCGTAATCATTTCGGTTTCGTATCTCATAGTATACGCCTTCGTGCTGCCCATATTCAGCCTAATTATAACAGGAATTTCAATAAGGGAGCTTGCGGCAGCGCTCGGTTCTGAGGCCTTCTTCGGAAAATTCAATATACTCTGAGGCTGTCGTATGGAAGAAGAGGATCTGGCAAACAGGCTTTACGCGTATCTATTCTATGCTGGTGCCGTTGCACTGATGCTGCTCAGCCTAGTTTCTTATAATCCTGTGATTGTGGGGCTGGCCTCTGCGCTTATGCTTTTCTCTGTCGTTTACCTCAATAGCGGGCATATACTCAACAATCTTCTGATAAGGAGATCTGCAGTTGTAGAGATATACAATGGCTACGTTGTCAACGGAAGGCTACCGGCAGCTGTGAAAAAGATAGGCTCTGGCTTCGTAGGTGTTTCTGTGGCCGTGCTGCAGTTAGGCAAGGAAAGCGGAATCGATGCTGGCGGCCTCAGGTCGCTCCTAGAGAGCATGCATGAGCCTTTTGAATTCAGCATTTCTCTTGAAGAAACTGATAGAGAGAGGATTCTTGAAGGACTTGAGACAAAGAGGCGCATGAAAGAAATAGCACTGACTAAGACAGACAGGAGAAGGTATGATGTGATAAACGGCATAAACAGGGAGATAGAGTTCATCAGTTCAGAAATATCTAGAATGCGGAGCGGCAAGACGTATTCGCTGCTGCTGAGGCTTAAGACGCGCTCACGTTCGAAAGGCATGGAAGAGGCCGCTCTCAGCTCATCAAGAGGTATGGAGCACGTGGCAGGCGCCTTCTCGTCGGCCTTCGGGTTGAGGTATAAGATTTTATCGGGAGAAGAGCTTCTCGAATCTGTAGAGGCATATGCATGAAGCACCATGAGAACGCAAGTATGGAGAGCGTAACCAGGCTTTTCTGCGCACCGGCGGTGACGGAGCCGGAGATGCGGCTCATGGAAGAGGGAGCGCTGAGGGGCATCTTCATAGGCTTCTCCGAGCTTCTTGCCGTGCCTTATTTCCTCAATTTCGATTCATTGATAAACCAGCATGTCTTTGTATTCGGCATGAGCGGGGCCGGGAAGACATACTTGATAAAAAACATTATGCTTAGGCTTTATGCAATGCTCGGCAGTAGGATGATCCTGATAGACTTTACCGGTGAGTATGCAGAATTTGCAGTGTTTGCAGGATGCGATGCCATTGAATGCAGGCATGCAGATAGACTTGCTCTGAGCGAAGGCATTGCTTACTTCAATCTAAAAGGCAAAACAGAAGCTGAGAAGGTTTCGTGCGCAGAGAGGATACTCGGGGTAGTAGCCAGGGATATGCGCACTACTAACAGAAGGACGTTTATTATACTTGACGAGGCTTGGAAGATTCTCGGGAAGGGCGCAGGCCTTGAGGTGGTGGTCAGGGAGGGGAGGAAATACTCAACTGGGCTTCTCTTTGCCTCGCAGCTTGTCGAAGACGTAGAGCTTGAGAGCATAGCGAATGTAGCGACTCTCTTCGTATTCAGGATGCAGAACAGGGAAAGCCTTGAGAGGCTTGCAAGGAATTATAACCTAAGCGAAGGTGACCTTTTGAGGATACAAAACCTTGGCGTAGGGAGCTGCTATGTGGTGCAGATAAGGAATTCTGGTGAGAGGGATGCGTTCGTACTTCGCCGCGTAGTAGGCGTTGAGCTCAGGAAGTGGATTAAACTCGTATTTGGTGAGGGGATGATTGAGGTTGACGAAGAAAAGATCAAGGTTATGCTGGATAGGCTATGCAGGAGTGCTGCACAGAGCGCCCTCTCAGAGATAAAGATGGGAGGGCACGTAGAGCTTCATAAGATGATAGGCATTCTGATGCGGCATGGAGCCGAGCGCAGGAAGGTGCTGCATGCTCTTATGGAGCTAGGGATTGATGAGTGCGAGCTTGCTGACGCTTTCGCCATGGCGATAGATGAGATGTATGATACTGAGCACGCGTAAAGGCGATGGAACTGGGGTAGGCCCAGGATATCTTATCAGCAGGATACCGCTGAAGGCGCGCAGCGTATTTGGCATCTCAGCTATAAGGAAGAGGCTTGGGCTTTATCCCTCACTTACGCCGCTTAGCTACGGTACAAGTCTCAGGTATGCGCTGGGAAGCATGCAGAGCGATCACTTCTACCTGCTTGCGTTCAGTAGAGAGGGTATACTGCTTGAGGTGTATTCTAAGACTTCCCCGCTGTACCTGCTCGGCGATGCACTTCTCAGGCTTCTTTCTGTGCTTGCCCTTCTTGAAGGCCTTTGCAGCGTAGAGCTTGAAAGCCTTTATCCTTATATGATCTGGGCTCTTGGCAGGCAGCACCTCGAATGTGTTTCTGAGGAGCCGGCAGAGAGGGAAGAGCAGGGAAGCGATATCGTTTTAGCAAAGAGGATTATAATGCTGTCCAGGGAAAAGAGCGAACTGGGCAAGAAAGCCGAGCGCTGGCATTCGGCTGCCAGGCAGATCCTTGCAAGGCTTATAGCCAGCAGGTACGGTGCTGGCTTCGCTGTTGATGATGTGGCGCATGAGACGGGGCTCTCTGAGGAGACTGTACGCGAGGCTCTCAGGCTTATGCCTACACTCGGCTATAAAACGCTAAATATGGACGGGAAGACCTTTAGCCTGGTGAGGCTTTGAATGCCAATGCTTATCTGCTTGACTTTCTGCCTGTTCTTATAGGCGCTGCAGTGATGCTTCTTCTGCGCTCCTTCCGTTTCCTGAGGCGCAGGATAAGGATTGAGATCGGTACAGATCTTGCAGCCTTAGAAAATAGAGGAAATGCGTGGCATGCAACATTTCCGCTCAGTGTTGATGACGTACACAGCATATATGGCGCCGCTGCGCTTGGGGCTTCCTCCCATCTCCTTGTGTCAGATAAGACGCGTATATGGAATGGATTTGTCAGCGAATGCGACGAGCTGAGGCACGCCGTCTTTATGAGGCTGGTAGATGACAGACTCATAACTTCAGGGAGGCCTGCCATGCATAAAGGATATCCATCCTCGGCCTTTTCGATGTTCGGTATCATAGACTCTGAGAGGGCGCTCTGTATACATGAGTATCTCTCGCGCTGGAAGAAGGAGAGGCTCACAATCTTCACAGAAGAGAGGAAGGGCTTTGCCATGTCTCTGCTGATGTATGGGGAGTGCAACGGCATTCTGCTGGCATATGTGCTTTTGCGCAGGCTCGAATTCATAAGTGGATAGGATGCACTTCATACCTGCTTTTGTAGCTTACGTATTCAAGGCAAGCGCAGTGCTCTCCAGCCTGACGCTTGATGCGTTCTCACTGCAGCTTCTCAGAAAGCGGGGCTTCGGCTCTGCTCAGGGGCTGCGCGGGCCTATAACGGGCTTCATTATCCTTACATTCATCTCGTTTCTAGCTTATCTGGTGATAAAATCGATGTAAGAGATGTTTACAGAAGGGCTCGTAACCCTAAGAGAGAAGCACTGATGGCTCTGGCAGGGCCCGCATGCACAGCCTTGCTCATTATAGATATTACAAACGGAGCTGCCAGACCCTATGTCCTTGCCTTTGCAGTAATACCGCCTGCGCTTCTGGTGCTACGGATAGGCATGCTCAGAGGTATGCTGTATGAGAGGGCGCTCTGGCTCTCCCTTTTTCTGAATGCAGCTATGCTGCTTCTATTCATAATCGGAATGTGATCCTATGCTGCATATATACAGGTTTGAGTCAGTACCACAAAACACTGACGGGATGCTCTTTCTTGATGCAGTATGCGCAGCTCAGTTTATCATTTACCATGACCTCGGAAGACAGGAGACCTATATCATAACACAGGATGAAGGCCTTAAGATGGCGCTCGAGAATGCGCTTCCGGGAATGCTCCTTGAGAGGAGTGCATTAATGATGCCGCACTTTGCAAGGCCGTTATACATGGTGCCATTTGCGGCAGGAGAAGGATGCGATGAGGGTGAGGCTGTGCAGGCTCTCCGCGATATATATAGGGCTAACAACTGGCCCGGTGAGAGGCTCATGGTGACATTCACGCCTTCCGACATAAAGCATGTCCGCGCTGCGAAGGAGCGGGCAGAGGAGCTTATAAGCAGCATAGACATAAGGATGACGCAGAGTACGGGCAGGGAGAGGGGCGCCGATGTTACATCTGCGCAGCGCGATCTCTACTACGGCTCGGACAAGAGGCACCTGCTGCTGGCTATGCTTGATATGTTTAACAAGACCATTGCAAGCAATGGCACCTCTTATAAGATGGGCATCATAGCAGACCGCGCCAATGTGAGGAGCATGCATTATATAGGCTCTAGGCTGCGCATCCTCGATACAACTCCCATAAGCCTAAAGGCTGATGAGCTCTTCGGCTTTCTTAAAAGTGCCGATGCCGTGCCGCTGCCCTACTCTGCTGCCGGTGCATTCCTTGAATTTTCGCCCAGTATAGCAAGGGCCAGAGCTGTACATACGCGCCCTCCCTCTTTCAACGACTCTGAAGGCCTTGGGGAGTACCTTGAGGATGCGTTGCGCCAGAGCGGCAAAGGAATAAGCATCGAACCTAATACATTAAATCTGGGAACGCTGATTACAGGCGTTCCTGGCACAGGAAAGACGTATGCCGCAATGAGCCTTGTTGCAGAGGCATTGAGGCAGAAGGGTAGGGTTGCTGTAATCTCCCCGACTGAAGAATGGAACGCCTTCGGCATCTCATCTGGCATGGCCATAGTAAGGCTTGGCCAGAATTCGCCTAACATAAACTTTTTCAAATGCGATTCTGAGATAGGAATAGAAAAGTTCTATGAGAACCTTGCCATGCTCATAGCCTCGGCTTCAGGCGCAGGGCCTTACAGAGATCCTATGGAGAAAGGCCTGCTTGCCGCTTTCAAGAGGTCATACAGGAAAACACGCTCGCCTGATCCCGCTGAGGTATACACAGAGATAGAGAGCACAATCATAGAGCAGCATGCGCACAGAAGCAGCACAGGAGTCAAGTATACAAAGCACGGTGAGAATATAATGGCAGCGCTTGAGGTTCTGAGACAGGTGCTCATGAACGCACAGTTCGCATACAGTGAGGGCATAGACTTTTCTGAACTCCTCGTAAAAGGCGTAATCTTCGATCTCTCAGGCATAAGCAATAGCATGAAGCCGTTCGTCTATGCGCTGCTGCTCAACCAGCTTTACAGCCTGGCAGATGCCATGGACACAGAAGGGGACAGTATGCTCAGAATGCTCCTTTGCATGGAGGAGGCGCAGCTTGTTTTCGGAGCTGAGAGGGGTTCTGCCGCAGCCGAAGACTTGAAGCAGAGGATACAGGACTTCAGGAAGAAAGGGGTAGGGCTCATGCTTATTACGCACAGCACAAGTGAGATAGACTTAGGCATAAGGAGGCTCTGCCAGACAAAATTCTATTTCAGGCAGAGCCCTGACTCGGTGAGATACGCAGCCGCAGATCTCATGTTCGATGATGATGATGAGGTAAAGGACAATCTCAAGAGGCTAGGCCAGAGGGTCTGCGCAGTTAATTACATGCAGGCAGATAGGGATATGCCTGCAGAACCTCTTTTCATGAAGGTGAGAATCAGCGAATACAAAGGCGAAGCGGTGCCTTCTGGGCAGCGCAACTGCCCTAATGCGTTTACAAGGATAAGGATTGTAAATGCCGAAGGGAAGCCAGTAGCCAGGGCGCGCGTAGAGCTCTCTTACCTCGGGGAAAGGATGCATAAGGGTATGAGCGACGATAATGGAATTGTCGAGACTGATGCCCCATTGCCGCGGAGAAGGCTTACGCTTAGGATATTCGGCGAAAAGAAGAAAGATACCCGGGCATTTGAGATCGAGGGAGGCACCTCTTCGCATATCGTTGTGTAACCAATGCAGAAGGATTTGCTTGCCTTGGCAGATGTAGTGTTTAGGACATTTTATAAGGTGTTTGTTGTAGTCAGCACACAATATATATAATGATGCAGTGGCAATATTAAAGGATGCACAGCGTCAAACGTTAAAATGCGGTTGAATCAGAGCTTTCAGGGGAGGCTAAAAAGGAGCCTATTCGGAAATCGCAGGGGAAGCGGTGAATATATGCCTAAACTCTGGGAAAAGGGAAAGGGCCGGACATTGGATAGGTCTGTCGAGTCTTTCGAAACAGAAAGCGACATTGAGCTTGACCAGAAGCTCGCCGAGTTTGACGTTTACTGTTCGCTTGCGCATGTGAAGATGCTGAACAGGATAGGCCTACTCGCTGACAGCGAACTTGCACTTGTCAAGGGTGATTTGCTCTCTGCCCTCTCTCTGATAAAGTCAGGGAAATTCGGGCTTAAGGCTGGGGACGAGGATATACATACAAAAATAGAAAACTTTGTTACTTCGAGGCACAGTGCTGGGAAGAAGATGCATACAGGCAGATCTAGGAATGATCAGGTCCTTACAGACCTACGCTTGTATACAAAGGAGAGCCTGCTTAAGATTTGGGGAGAGAGTATACTTCTTGCAGAGGCTTTTACAGCGTTTGCAAAGAAGTATGAGTTCTTGCCTATGCCGGGATACACGCACATGCAGAAGGCCATGCCCTCTTCGCTTGGGCTCTGGTCAGCATCATTTGCAGAGGCCCTCCTTGACGATCTCACAATAATAAAGGTGGCGTATGAGCTCAATAACAGCTCTCCGCTAGGCTCTGCCGCTTCATATGGGGTTCCTCTCGCCTTAGATAGGGAGTATACTGCGAAGCTCTTGGGGTTCGGGGCAGTGCAGAAGAACTCACTATACTGCCAGAACTCGAGGGGCAAGATAGAATCGTTGAGTATAGCTGCAATGAACGCTCTGCTCCTTGATATAAACAAATTCTCAAGCGATGTGATGCTTTTTACCACCTCTGAATTTGGATATTTTGTTATAGATAAAAGGCTCTGTTCCGGGAGCAGCATAATGCCGCAGAAAAGGAATGTTGATATAGCAGAGCTTCTCAGGAGCAAAGTGCATGTTGGCCTTGGATACTACACAACGTCGTTGGGCATTGCAAGCAATCTTTTCTCTGGATATAATAGGGACCTGCAGGATGGGAAGATGCCATTGATGAAAAGCTTGGAGAACACCCTTGAGAGCGTAAGGATGGCGCATCTCCTCCTTGATGGAATACAACCTAATGGCAAAAAAATGCGGGAATCGATGACCCCTGAGATATTTGCAACACATAATGCAATGCGCATGGTCCTTAAAGGAAAAAGATTTAGGGAAGCATATAGGATAGCCGGAGACTCACCGGAGGGATATTTGCCAAAGGACCTGGCTGCTGTCCTGAAGGATTCAGAGCATATTGGGGGTACAGGCAAGCTTCTGCTGAGTTCTTATGAAAAGAGGATAAAAGAAGAGAAGAGAGTCTTGGCCAGGAACCGCTCTGACTTTAGAAAGAGTATAGCCCTGCTGATAAAAGGTTGATTTGATGAAAATTGAGATGAAACATCTTAAGGTTGCGACTTATGAGGCGAAAAAAGGGGAAATAGAGAGGGTTTTGCTTCTTTATTCGGGAGGCCTTGATACCTCGGTGATACTCAAGTGGATACAGGACGAGTACAGTGCCGAAGTAACGACACTTACCGCAGATCTTGGGCAACAGCATGATGACCTTAAGGCCATAAAAGAGAAAGCATTAAGGTTTGGAGCTAAGAAGGCGATAGTTCTGGATTTGAAGGAGGAATTTGCAAATGAGTATATCGCCAAGGGCATACTTGCCAACGCTGCATACCAAGGGGAATACCATCTTTCTACACCTATGGGAAGGGCTGTGCTAGCCAAAAAGGCAGTCGAGGTTGCGAAGAAAGAAGGAATAAGTTGCATAGCCCACGGCTCGACTGGTAAGGGAAATGATCAGGTGCGTATAGACGGTTACATTATAACAATGGATCCTGACATGAGAGTGATAGCTCCTGTGCGTGAGTGGTCTATGGATAGGGCGGAGGAGATCAGATATGCGGAAAAGAACAGCATACCGATACCTGCGACAGCTGATTCACCATATAGCGATGATGACAACATGTGGGGCATCACATGGGAAGGCGGAGAGATAACAGACCCCTCGCTTATTGCGCCTGAAGAAAAATTCCTTAAGACATATACGTTGCCGAAGAATGCGCCAGACACGTCAGAGACCCACGGCCTCGGATTTGAGCATGGATTGCCAGTGACGCTTAACGGTGAGAGGCTCAGCCTTGCTAAGCTCATCGCAAAGCTAAACGGGCTTGCCGGGAAGCATGGTGTAGGTACAGTGCACCTGCTGGAAGATAGGTTAGTGGGCCTCAAGAACAGAGGGGTGTATGAGCATCCCGCCGCGCATGTCATAATAGAAGCACACAGGAATCTGGAGAAGTATGTATCAACCAGGGAGCTGAATGAGGTGAAGAGCATGCTTGATATCAAGTGGGGGTATTACTGTTACGGAGCCAAGTGGTTTGATCCAGTGATGGACGCGATAAACGCATTTAATGAAAAGGTAAACGAATTGGTTACAGGCACAGTGATGGTAAGGCTCTTTAAAGGAAATACAACAGTCGTGTCTGTGGACTCTCCGTTTAAGCTCGCCCATGCCTCATTCAACAATAAGGAGGGATATGCGCTTAATACCAATGCCGGTCCTGGATTCATAGAGTTTTATACACTCCAGATGAAGCTTGCCCATCAGATAAGAGAGATGAACAAAGGCAGGAAGTAGTGCCCTGCAGGGTTTCTTGGTAAATGGAGCATCTGAGATTGATGCCCTTCGTTACACATCTTCATAGAACAAGGCGCTTCTGCCTGATGACATTCCTGAGAAGAATGCTGTTCCTCATCCATGCAGACATTGGTATATCGAGTAACTTTGAGGCATGTTCGAGCGCGGCATTTACATTGCCGAATGACTTCGGTACTTTCCTTAGCGTTTCTCTTACATGTTCCCTGACATTCCAGACGCCGACGGGCATTATATATCCTGAATGCACCTCCCTCAATATTACGACTTTTGCCTGCCTCTTCATGCTCTCGAGACACTCGCTCACTGCAAGCCGCGCCGCGTAATAGCAGCCGCCTATCTCTGCGTATGTCTTCCTGCCATGATAAGGCTCATATGAAGAGCCCATGTCTATATCTGTGCCGTTCAGGTTCCATGTTGTGTTAGGATACCATGCTTCTATCGATTCGTATTCCCACGAGCCGGGAAACATGATAATGACCCATCTATTGTCCAATGCTATATTTTCATAGAGCATTATACTCTCTGCAGGCTCATGAGATTTAACCGATTCAAGCCTGTGTTTTGAGAGCGTGTCATCAACTGCAGTTATGCTCCATCTCGTAGGCACAAACCTTCTGACCTTGCTGCGTCCAAAGAGGCCAGCTGAAAGTGCCTTTTGTATCTTAGAAACAAGGACCCCTTTGCCATAAAGTTCTATCATAGCTTCAGATGCGGGCAGAGCGACATCTGAATATGCCTTTTCTATATCCTTATCTGCCCTGGAGTTGCCCATCTCCACCTTTTCAAGTGGCGCGCTAGGCCCGAACGGCTGGGTATTCTCGCTCATATTTATGCTTATTGATGGTGTATGCTTTAGCTTCATTTCGACTTCAGTATGCCTCTCTGCGAGTGCTATCTCAGTAAGCATATCCTCTACTTTCCCGCTACCTACATTTGTCACCCTAGTGCGGTACATGCCGCGTATAAGCAGCGACCTCAGTTCTACGATTTCAGGTATGCTCTTTCCGACCCATCTTTCAGGCGTTCCCATGACTTCAGTTTCCCCTACTTGCGGAGGGACGAGCGGGCCTATATACACGTTGGGATAACCTATCCTTCCGACGAAGATATCTGGAGGGGAAGAGCCATATACCTCGTTCTCCTTTATGAGCTCGATGGTCTTGAACCTGTAGTAGTCCTTTAAGATGTATGGATTGCGCATATTCCTGTAGACATTCCCACTGCGTATTATGTTAAAGCTGCCAGGCATGCACGCACCGCTTGTATGAATATACAATCAGCTTGTCCTTTATAAAAGCTTGTAGTGCAAATAGGCATAGGTAAGCTACATGCACCTATTTTACGATTTCAGATATCATCTCATATGCCCTTATGCTATCGAGCCTGTCTATCACAAAGATGTTTTCTGTGTAGCAAGAAATCATGCCTATGACGTTTATATTGTACTCTGCGAAAAGTGAAGTCACAAATGCCATGACTCCGGGCACGCTCTCCACGTTCTCTCCCGAATGTATTGTTATTGCAGAGCACTTTTCATGTTTCTTGACTATGGCGTGACGCTCTCTCAGGCCCTTTGCCTGATCGTAGCCGAGTAGATATACAAAATACTCCCCCATCTTCACCTTTGCCATGTTAGCGATGCTTATATCCCTATTCAGAACAATGAGCGAGACCCCGTCTACAAGAGTGATGGAATTGCCCTTCAGGACAGAGAGCGCCTTGTCTTCTATGCCTACTCTGGTTTTCCTCAGCTCTATAGAATACCTTCGCAGGGCCGCCTTTATGGCGTTGTTGTTTTTTATATTGAGTGATTTGCCTATAAGCCTAGCGAGTGAGCTGATGTTTACTATGCCACTATCGAGGGCTTCGAGCATGTACGGCTTGTTCTTCAGATATACCCTTATAACATCTGCTATGGTCATCTTAATCACGTATACAATATATATACGATGCTTTTATTATATATTATGTTGCATTTCGCATATATATGTATTAAAAAAGACTTAATAGTACTAAATGATATTATGTATGCCCCGAGCGCCTGCCCGATAATGTAGCATATGGCACATTTTTAGCTGTTTTTGTGTTTTTTGTGACGCGTATTTAATATGTATGCAGATGGATAAGGTATTGAGATATATCAGAGAGGGCGTCATACTTATAGGGAGGTGTAATTTCTATGCAGATTAGACATAGCGCGCAGGAGAAGATAAATGTCCGTGACAATGGCGGAGTGGCGAGGGAACTCGATGTCCTTAAGAACGTTGGTTTTACATACAGAAAAGATATTACTTCTGTAATTGGGCTTATCGATGCTGAGCATAAGAGAAGCGGTGCAGTGCTTGAAGTTGAGAAGCATATGCTTTCAGAATGGGTGAGTAAGGGGCATTCGGCAGTAGTAGCTGTCAACAGAAGGATTGTAGCACATCAAGCCATTCACGTGTGGCAGGGATTAGGCCTTGCTGAGCTGAGAGCGGCCGTAGTACACCCTAGCTACAGGAATAACGGCTTTGCTTATGAGCTCACGCTCTTGCTTATGGAGAGAGTCAGGCGCGCACCGGATGTCAAAGATTTTGTAGTGCTTAAGAACGAGAGCGCAAATGGCGACGGTATGTTACACGGATTAGGTTTCATTGAGGTGGCAAGGGGTCAGCCAGATGAATTAATAAAGAAGGGCTTACCTGCCGAACTCTTTAGCATAGGCGGGAACCAGAGTTGGAAGATCTTCATGCTGCCTATCGAGGAATATGCGAGTGGTGTAGGCAAGCATTTGTTACTGGACGCACGGAGGGCCTAGGCGAAGCGATGCGCAATGATGTAGTCAGCCTTTTCTCTGCGCTTGTTTCCATACCATCTAAAAGCGGATCGGAACTTGATGTCAACCTTTATATTAAAAACTATTTGAAAGGTATTGGCATAGTATCCCATTTAGATAGAAGCGGAGGCAAAAACAACAGCAATTCGGGGAATCTTATATGCAGCATGAATGGTAGGGGGCCGCATCTGCTTTTTGTAGCCCACGTAGACACTGTTGAAAAAGGAGATGCCAGGATAGTACCTGTCATAAAAAACGGAGCTATTAGAAGCACAGAGAAAACAATACTCGGAGTCGACAACAAGGCTTCTGTAGCTGCGCTGCTGTCGGCCCTGGCAAGGGCAATGAAGATGCGCAGATTGCCGAATATAACATGCGTCTTTTCCACTAGGGAGGAAAGTGGGATAATGGGAGTTACCTATCTTAAGATGGACAAGAAACCTGATTTTACTTTTGTGATGGACGGACCAGGGGCGCCAGGCATGTTCATAGGTAGGGCTTTGGGACATCTTTCATTTAACATAGAGGTTTACGGCAAAGAATCACATGCCGCAAATCACCCTGAGCTTGGCCGGAATGCTATTCTTGCAGCTTCGATGATTATATCAATGCTGTACAGTGTGGGGAAGAGGCGTGGGGAGAGAATGAATATAGGCAAGATATACGGGGGCACTGCGACAAACGTTATACCGGGCAAAGCAGTCATAGAGGGCGAAGTACGCTCGTTTAAGGCAACAGGTATGTTGAACATGCTTAATAGAATAGAAAGCGTAGCTGAGAGAGCATGCTCTGCTACGGGCTGCAGATACAGGCTTATAAAGCATACTCTTGTGCACCCGTACGCATTAGACCATAATCGCACAATACTGAAGATTGCTGAAGAGGCAGCTGAAAAGGCAGGCGTAGGGTTCTCCCTGAGTGAACTCAGTGCTACATGCGAAGCCAATATACTGGCAAGAAGATTTAACCCTATACTTGTAATGGCAAGCGGCGGGAAAAACCCGCACTCGGATGAAGAATCAATCACTGTAAAGCAGCTTAGGGATCTTGAAGCACTCGTCCTCGGGATAATGAATGTCGCCAAGGGATACGGGCAATGAAAAGAGTTGCACGCGTAAGAAGAGCGTCAGTTGATTCGTGGACGTTAGGCGCTTTTCTCCCATTAAGCATTTAATATATGCGGTGTAATTATTTCTTGCATGGTAAACCTGAGGTATGCTTATGGACAACCTAAAGGAGAAGCTAGAGATTTTATTCAGACATATGAAAAATGTTTACAGCATACTTATAGTCAATACAGGCACAATGGACCCTAATTTTACTTATATAACAGAATTTACGAGCGGCCTTTTCGAATACAGTTATCTTCTCTTGAAACGAGACGGCGCTGTGCTCTTTACATCCATGCTGGAATATGAAACAGCGAAGAGTCAGGCAAAAACAGGCCTTGAGGTGGTAATGATAAAAAACGCATACGCATTCAGAAAACGCATGGCTGAAGAACTGCACGACCGCATCATAGGGCTCAATGAGTCATTTATACCTTATGCTATATATAAATCCATAAATGAGAGGTATGCACCACGGAGCATTGTCGATATATCATACGCATTTCTCAGTCTCAGGCTTGTAAAAGATGATGGCGAGGTGCGCCTTATACGCAAAGCAGTTTCTATAACCAAGATGGCAATGATACTGATACAGAAAGAGTTCAGGGAAGGCATCAGCGAACTTGAACTGGCAGCCAAGTTCGACAGTATTTCGGCCTCGCTCGGCTCTGAATGCCCCTCTTTCAAGACAATCGTATGCTTTGGCGAAAATGCAGCGTACCCGCATCACTTCCCTAGCAACACAAAACTCGGATATGGGGACTTTATACTTATAGATGCGGGAGCTAGGTTTGGGAATTATGCGTCAGATATAACAAGGACGTTCGTATTTGGAGACAGAAGCAAAAAGAGGGTGAGCAACTACATAAAAAAGGATGAAATGCAGCACATAGTGAAGGAGGCTCAGCTTGCTGCAATAAAGATGATAAGACCCGGAGCCATAGGCAAGGATGTGCACATGGCAGCGCAGAGGGTCATAGACACAGCTTCAGGAGGTTTGTATAAGGGAAGATTCATACATTCGCTAGGGCATTCCGTAGGCATAGAGGTACACGATGGAGAAGGCTTCTCGCCCAAATCGAAGCTCGTGCTTAAGCCGGGCATGGTAATAACTGTTGAGCCTGGAATATACATACCGGGATTCGGCGGGGTAAGGATAGAAGATGATGTCTTAGTAACAAAAAGCGGAGCGCTCGTTTTATGAGGGGAGTTATGCTAGTTTGGTAGGCTTCCACCTTCGGGAGGTGGCGACCCGTGTTCAAATCACGGACTCCCCGTCCATCGAAAATAGTTATAGTTAAACCCTTAACTCCACCCATTTTTAACGATTAGGTCTCTAATGCCACACGCATCTATCATCCTGTTCGTTCGTT
>CAZOFK010000001.1:0-42502 GCA_964579185.1 Microcaldota archaeon | reverse complement strand
AGATAATGGCACACAGCATCTGGCTGATGGGGAGGCGCCTGTGCTTGGAATTGAATTTGATGTAAAAGTATAAAAGATTGTAAGGTGAAGTATGAGTTAACCGGTAAACATTATTGATTGCGGCTTTCCGCTACAGTCAAATCAACATAGTGGGATGTCACATACGCGGTGAAAAAAATGGGTATCGGCGCTTTTGCAGAGAAGCTTATAGCAGGAAGGTGGATAGCCGGACCGACAATCAATGACGCCGTTGCAAGGACCAAAAAGCTTAATGGTCTTGGATATAAGGTAACACTTAACTATCTGGGCGAGGATTTCTCGGATAAGGCCGCAGTAGAGAGTGCTCTCTCTGTATATCTTGAACTCATTGCAGCAATAAAAAGAAGCAAACTGAATGCGGATATATCCCTAAAGCCGACACAGATAGGGCTGAAGATAGATTTCAAGTATGCAAAAAAGAACTATTCTAAGCTTGTGGGTGCGGCGCGCAAGGCTCGCATATATACATGGCTGGATATGGAAGCGCACAGGTATGTTGACGAGACAATAAGCTTATGCATAAGCGAAGCCAAAGGCGGGATGGTGGGTCTCTGTCTGCAGTCATACCTTAAAAGGAGCGAGCGTGACATAAGGCGTGTGGTAAGGGCAGTCTGCGGTGTCAGGCTTGTAAAAGGTGCATATAAAGAAAGCAGCACTATAGCGTATACGTCGCGCTATGAGATAGATAAAAATTTCAGGCATCTCATGCACTATCTTTTCAAGAATTCTGACAACTTTATCATAGCGACGCACGATGCAAAGCTCGTGGAAGAGGCAGAGGAGCTCAATAAGACATACCGGCGCAATGTCGAATATGCGATGCTGAACGGCATAAGGAATTCATACACGAAGAGGCTTGTGGAGAAGGGAGAAAGTGTTCTGCTTTACCTGCCATTCGGGGAGCGCTGGCTTGATTATTCGTACAGAAGGTTAAGGGAGCTCAGCCACATTACACTTGTCCTCAGGTCTCTTCTTCCCTTATAAGTGTATTTCAATGGAGTATACCAGCGATTTCGAAAAGGGGGCAATGAGCACTGATTTCGGAGAGGTCCATTACATGGCGCACAAAGGCAGCGCTGGGAAATGCATACTGCTGTTGCACGGCCTAGCATCCAGCTCGAAGACATGGGAGAGGCTCATCCTCCACCTGCCAGACTCGCTCGGCGTATACATGCTTGACCTCCTTGGCCACGGCTCTTCGGACGCTCCTGAGCTTGAGTACAGGATAAGCCTGCAGGTGGAGATTCTTACCCTCTTCGTAGAAAGCATGCGCCTTGAGTGTTACATTTTCGGGCACTCATACGGCGGCTGGATAGCCGCGTCATATGCAGCATCTGGCGGGAGGCTTAAAGGTCTTGTCTTAGAGGACTCAAGCGGCCTGAAGGCCTTCTACGACGAAGTGAGGGGCACAGGGGCGCGTGAAGGTTATAAGTCCATGGTGATAAGCAGAGCAGAGAAGACGGGTTCAAGGAAACATGTAGTAAGCAGCGTACTGAACGATTCGCAGGAAGGCCAGCTCTCCGAAGAAGAGCTGCGCAGCATAAAAGTGCCTACCCTGATACTCTGGGGAGAGGAAGATGAAGTCATAAATCCAAAATTTGCAAAGGCATTCGAGAGCGGCATAGAGGGAAGCTCATTGCATATAATAAAAGGCGCGCGGCATACCCCGCATTACGCACACCCAAAGACTATAGCAGGACTTCTTCTTGAGTTCATAGCTTCAGATAAATAAGCTCTTAATGTCGCCGACAAGCGCCTGGTAGGCTTCGCATGCAGTCCAGCAATCGGGTTCCTTCCTCTCCCTTATAAGCCTCCTTACCTCCTCAGCCTCGGGCGTATGCCAGAGCGCATCCAGGCTATAGCTTACATCACGTATGTTTCCTATTTTCCTGTTCCACATTATCGAGGGGTACACATTGCCATAGCTGTCTAAGAAGAGCGACGCGTCCAGGCTCCTACTCCTCATCGGGCTTCTGCTTGTCTCAAGATACCTTACGAGTTTCCTAAGAAAAGCGGTCTCAATCTTAGGTATAGCGCCTATCTCAAGGCTTCTTCCTTTTAATATGCCATTTATCTCCTCCGCCATACTCATGCTCCCGCTGCGTATCTCCATGCCAGGGTTATTGTAATAAATCTCAGAGGTCTGCGCAGCATTGATGTGAAAATCGTTGTATCTTATACCTGGCACCTCTTTGCTCACTTCCT
Organism: Microcaldota archaeon; assembly: GCA_964579185.1. Taxonomy (GTDB): domain Archaea; phylum Micrarchaeota; class Micrarchaeia; order Micrarchaeales; family CABMGC01; genus JAJYIA01. The sequence continues at coordinate 40,258 of CAZOFK010000001.1, read as the reverse complement.
TAAACGTCTTTTCGAACATGCCCGCATTGTATCTGCTCATTGTATAGCCAAACACAACGAAGAGATTGCTATACTGCTTCTTGAGCTCCATAAGGGCTTTGAAAAGGCTTACTGCCCTGTCAAAATTTCCAGGTATGCCCCTTATTCTGTCATGAAGCTCCCTGTATCCGTCAAGGCTTACTGTTATCGATACCTTAGGTATGCCAAGTTCTAGTATGCTGCGCATATTGCCGAGCAGCGCCTCCCTGTTCACTAGAGAGTTTGTAGGCAGCGTTACTATGTATAAGCCTTTTGAGTGTTCATTGAATGCGCGTATTATCTCTGTTATATCGCTCCGTAGGAAGGGCTCGCCACCTGTTATCTCAATCCATCTGAAATGAGTATTCTTCCTTGCGAATTCTGTTATCTCAGCCAGAGAGAGCTCTCCAACAGGCCTGAGCTGCCATATGTTGCAGGTAAGGCAACGCGACTGGCATCTGTATGTTACAGAGAATGTCAGCTTGTACGGATGCTGCAGCTCAGATACGTTGCTACGCAGCGCAGCCATGCCCAGTCCGATGAGCCTTCTCATAATACCAGCGTTTTTATCCCATTGCGAGCGTGAAAACCCACGATTTCAATCGTGAGATGAAAGCGAGCTGAGAAGTAGAAGCCCCTTTTGCCATTCGTGGCATATGACAACCATATCCATTTTGCGTTTGGTATGTTCCTACATCGGCGTTCGCCTCATGGAATTGAGGTCTTGCATCGCCATCCGGAGGCATGAGTTTTGGCGTGTCACGCCATACAGCATTAGTCTTATTCGGAAACATACATATGTTTTTTTGTTTCATATCAGTCAACCATTCTGCGTTTGGGAAGCCCATGAATTGATTCATGGGTGGATGTCACGTAATGATTTATTCATAACTCCTATTTAAAAATATGTTCCATTGCTTACATTTGGTTCTCTATCTGCTTCTGCCCTACCGTCACATGCTCACAAACAATGCGAAAAGATTCTCATATATATAATCATACGGATAAATGGTCTTTATGAAACGCGCTGTCTCTGTCGTAATACCAACACTAAACGAGGAAAGGAACATAAGCGCAGTTCTGCGGGGAATAAGGCGGCAGCTCTCAGGCAGAAGGTACGAAATAATAGTCGTGGATGGGCATTCTTCTGACAAGACAGCAGAGAGAGCAAGGAAGCTTGGTGCAAAAGTACTCTACGACAATACAGGAAAAGGCTCTGCGCTCATAAAGGGCTTCCTTGCCGCAAAGGGCACAATTATCGTCTCAATGGACGCTGATCTCTCGCATGAGCCCAAGGAGCTGACGCTGCTCATAGACAGCATAGAGGCGGGCTACGACATATGCATGGGCTCAAGGTTCATGACAGGAGGCGGAACGGAAGACATGCCGCTTGTGAGGAAGGCAGGCAATAAGGCATTTGTATACATAGTAAACATGCTCTTCGGCTCGCACTACAGCGACATGTGCTACGGTTACAGAAGCTTCAGGCGCGATGCTTTCAGGAAACTCAGGCTGCGCGAAAAAGGCTTCGGGATAGAAGCAGAGATAAGCATAAAGGCGGCGAGGGCTCACATGAAGGTCATCGAGATACCAAGCAACGAGAAGCCAAGGAGCTACGGCGAGGCAAAGCTGCACACGTTCAGGGACGGCTACGTGATATTGAAAGCTATATTGAAGAATCTTTTTTAACTACCTATTGCTAAACGCAGAGATATGCAAATACCTTTGCGTCATTCAGCATGTTCTCTATAACAGAGTACTCGTTTGGCTTGTGGGCCATCTCGTCCTGCCTGCTCCAGACGACAGCTGGGAAGCCCCTCTTCCTGAAGAAAGCAGCGCATGTGCCGCCACCAATCCCTATGCTCTTCGCATCTCTGCCGCTTATGTAGCGTATGGCCTTCGAAAGTAGCCCGATGATCTCTGAATTCTCACTTGTAGGTTCGGTGGTATCGTTCCTCACATATGTCTCTACCTCTATACTTACTTCACCGAATGCACTCTCAGAAGCAATAGCCTTTACATCCTTTATGACAGCATCAATGCTATACTCAGGAAGAAGCCTGCAGTCAAGATAAAAGACCTCTTTTCCTGGAATGATATTTACGCTATCCACATTCTTCTCATGCTTTGTCATCTCGAATGTCGATGTAGGCGGATCAAAAAGCCCATTCTTAAGATCATACTTCCTGTGAAGCTCCTCATCAAGCCTGCTTATAAGCCTCACAGAGTATCTGTAAGCATTCTTGCCCTTGTCAGGAGTGCTTGCGTGCACCTGCTGTCCGTTCACGCTTATCTTGAGCCAGAGAAGGCCCTTTTCCGCTATTTCTATAACGTCACCGCTGCTCTTCCCATAATCAGGCACTACGAACATGTCCTTCTCCTTGAATATATTCTCATCAAGCAGCTTTTGTATCCCATACGCGCTGCCCAATTCTTCGTCAGCCACGAGCGCTAGCCCTATGCCGTACCTCAGGTTTATCTTTGAAACGGAGAGAGCCCTGAGCGCATATAATCCTGCTATCAGATCCTGCCCATTGTCACATGTGCCTCTGCCGTATATCCTCCCATTCTCTATCCTCGCAGTGAAAGGGTCGCTCTCCCAGAGCGAAGGATCACCTTCAGAAACTGTATCCATGTGAGCTACCAGCCAGACCTTCCTCTCCACATTACCTAATGATGCTACAAGATTGGGCCTCTCTGTGCCGCTCTCGTCTTTATACGAGAACCTCCTCACCCCAAAGCCCCATCCCTCAAGGAGTGCCTGCAGGAAGGCTGCGCGCTTCGACTCCCCTTCGCCTCCAGACGCCGGAGAGATCGCCCTGATGCATACCATATCAGACATGCACCTTGCCATATCCTCCCTATACGACTCAAGCAGCTCCGAGACCCTACCGAATTCAGGCTCCATTAAGACACCGCGTTACTGATGCATTCTGCCTCTTATTATGCGTTCAAGCTTGTCTCCGAAGCTCTCCCTGCCATACTTAAGCCTCACTATCTTCAGTGCGTTCTTAGACAGCCTTACCCTGAATCTTTCCCCAGGCTTCAGCGTTCCTATCTCAATGCCGTCGTATCTGAGCCTTCCCCTGTATTTTGCCACTTCCACCTCTATCACGCTCTTAGAGTCAACTATGATCGGATTCCTGTACGGCCCATCCACATTGAGGAAGGTTATGCAGAGCACATCAGGGCTGAGTATGATGGGCCCTCCTGCAGATTTGTTGTACGCCGTAGAACCGACAAGAGCCGTCACAAGCAAGCCGTCACCGCTCATAGTGTACGGATAAAGCCTCTTTCTAGAAGCGCCGCTCCCCTCATAGACCCTGAAGCTTACCTCTTCGCGCGCATTGTTCATTACTATCTCATTGACTGCATGATGCCTCCTCCCTTTGTACATGAGCTCTATCTTATTCGAGAGCCTCTCTATGTTGTAAGAGCGCTGCTTAAGGCTCTTTATTATCTTTGGCATATCCTCTATGCCCACGTCAGAGTAATAGCCCACGCTCCACTCATCGCTGCTCCTTATAGGCAGTATAGGCCCGTCAAAAGACCTTGCTGCACGTATGAATGTGCCGTCGCCTCCTACTGCTATGCAGAGCTCAGCATCCTCCCCGACCTCGAAGCTGCTGTAAAGTCTTCTGAGTTCAGGATACTTCCTCTTTGCTACAATCTTTATTCTCATATTATCCCTTCTTTCCGTAAAAGAAGTGTATGGCTCTGCCTAGCGCAGCCTCAGCAGCCTCCTGCATGAGTTCGCCGTATGTAGGATGGGGATGTATTGTGTCGGCTATGTCTTCAAGGGTGGCTCCCATCTCTATCGCAAGCGCCGCCTCGCTTATAAGTACATTCGCATCGTCAGAGACTATTTCCACTCCCCTAAGGATGTTTTCTGTATCGTAGGCAAGCTTGATGAAGCCCTCTGTCCTTCCCAGCGCTATAGCCCTGCCCAATGCCGTAAGCGGGAATTTTATCGAGGATAATCCTTCTCCGGAGAGGCTGCCTGCCACTGCAATCTCGGGATCCGAGAATACCACTGCAGGTATGACTAGGTTATCAAAGCCCACGTTTCTGCCTGCTACAGACTCTGCAGCGATGACCCCCTGCCTCATCGCTTTATGTGCAAGAAGGGGCTCGCCTATGACGTCACCTATGGCGAAGATGTTCTCATCGTCTGTGCGGAGAGCCCTGTCAACCTTGATAAAGCCTCTCGCGTCTCTCTCCGCCCTTGTATTCTCAAGCCCTAGGTTTTTAGTATAAGGGCTTAGCCCTGCAGCCACGACGACCTTTTCAACGCTTAAGCCAGTGCCGTCTTCCAATATTAGCGACTTGCCATCGTAAGATTTAGGAAGAAGCCCGGGATGTATCTCTACACCAAGCTCCTGCATGCGCTTCTTGACAAGGGTGCGCGCATCCGGGTCGAAGCGCGAAAGCACATCTGACCTGGCTATAACATGCACCTTCACCCCCAGTTTTGCATAAAGAGTGGCTGTCTCTACAGAGACGTAGCCTGCGCCTATTATGGCCATGCCCTTTGGCAGATGGTCAAGCATAAGTGCAGCCTTGTAATCTATTATATCTGTGCCGAACTCGAAGCCCTTCAGCGCAGTAGGTGCAGAGCCCGTGGCTATTATGGCCTTTTTAAACTCTATGCTTGTGCCATTGGTGAGCTGCAGCTCATGCGATGAAAGAAATGTGGCCTCAGCCTTTACTGTCTCTATGCCGTAAGACCTGCACAGGAATGCCACACCGTCCTCCAGTTTCTTCGAGACTGAAAGCCTCCATTCTAGCATCCTCCCCGGGTCAAGTGTAACACTCGCATTTATTCCGAAGCGCTCAGCGTGCTGCGCGTTGTAAAAGAGATCCGCTATATGTATGAGCGTCTTGGATGGTATGCATGCATAATTCAGGCAGTGCCCCCCAAGCTTCTCCTTCTCTATAAGTACTACAGACATGCCGAGCTGGGCTGCGCGTATCGCGGCTATATAGCCGGCTACGCCGCCTCCTATCACTGCCAGATCTGCCTCTTCAGGAAGAGAGCCCATTACCATGCCTATCCCACGATCTCGAGGAGGTCCGGATCCTCGAGGTACTTTATAAGCGCGTTGCCGAATGCTACGGCCTCTGCGCCGTCCACAACCCTGTGGTCGAAGGATAATGAGAAGGGCAGCACCTTTGCAGCCTTCACAATGCCGCTCTCCACTATAGCCTCGTCCCTTATCGAGTGTATGCCTAATATCGCTACCTCAGGGTAGTTTATCATCGGCACAGAGAAGTAGCCGCCTCCGAGGCTGCCTATATTGGTTATGGTAAAGGTAGAATCACTCATCTCCTCAAGCGTTATTTTCTGGCTCCGCGCCCTCTCACCAAGCTCGCGCAATTCAACGGCGATCTCGGCTATATTTTTCTTATCCGCGCTCTTAATCACTACCACTTTCAAGCCGTCGGGAGCCTCCACGGCAATGCCCATGTTGTAGTACCTTTTTACAATGATCTCAAGTTTTTCGTGGTCATAGCTTGCATTGAAGCGCGGGAACTCCTTAAGCGCGTCGATCGTGGCCTTTATGATAAAAGGCAGGTATGTGAGCTTTACGCCGCGCTCTGCGAGATTGCCTTTTTCGCGCAGCACTATCTCCGAGAGTTTTGTGGCATTAAGCTTGTCCATATGCACTGCGCGGGGTATGCTCCATGAGAGTTCCATCTTTCGCGCTATAGCCCTGCGCGTCTGCGACATCTGCACACGCTCTATCTCACCTGCATGCTGCTCCTCCTTAAGTTCCGAGAATTTAGTAATCGTAGCATTCTGCTGTGCAGGCTTAGCTGTAAGCCTCACATCATTTTCAAGTACTCTCCCGTTGGGTCCTGTGCCGTGCACCTTAGAGAGATCCACGCCAAGGTCACGTGCAAGCTTCCTTACAGAGGGGGTTGCCAATACCTCAGCAAGAGCCTCATGTGGCTTTTCAGGCGGCCTTTCTGCATCCTGGACTGTTCCACGCACCGGAGGTGTAACACCTGCAGCACTAGCATCCTCCCCTATATCCGCCAGAATGTCTCCAACCTTCACTATGGAATCCTCCTGCGCAGCTATCTTTATCCTGCCTGAACGCGGAGCAGGCATATCAACAACGGCCTTGTCTGTTTCTACCTGCGCGATTGTCTGGTCTTCACTTACGAGATCGCCGTCCTTGACGAGCCATTTCCTTATATGGCCCTCAGTAATGCCCTCCCCTACATCTACAAATCTAAGCTCCACTCAACCATCCTAGGCGTTTTTTAGCCTCTCCAGCGCATCCCCTATCTTCTTAGCGTTCGGTATATAAAAGTTCTCATATCCAGGGAAGGGATACGGAAAGCTGCATGAGGCTACGCGCTCTATCGGAGCTTCAAGCTCGTACACAGCTTTCTCAGCTATCCTCGCGGCTATCTCGGCCCCTGCGCCGAAGCTCTTTGAGGCCTCATGCACTATCGCGGCCCTGCCTGTCTTTTTTACACTCTCTATTATAGCGTTCTCATCGAGAGGATTTATCGTCCTTAGGTCTATCACATCTGCATCGTAGCCTCTCTTTTCTACCACGTCCCTGACTACGGGCACCATCGTGCCATAGGTTATAATGCTCATTTCGTTGCCTTCTCTGATCCTGCTAGCCTTGCCTATCGGCACATCGTATAAGCCATCAGGCACTTCCTGCTTGAAAAGCCTGTAAAGCTTTGTCGGCTCAAGGAAGACCACAGGATCCTTCATATGCACAGCCTTTATCATAAGGCCCTTCGCATCATACGGACTTGAGGGCTCCACTACTATAAGCCCGCCCATATGCGAGTAATACGCCTCTGGGCTTTCAGAATGATGCTCAAGCGTTCTTATTCCTCCGCCCACAGGGGTTCTCACTACCATAGGCACAGGAAGCGTAGAGCGCGTCCTGCTCCTGTATCTGGCAGCATGGTTGACGAGCTGGCTGAAGCCGAGGAACATGAAGCCTGCGAATTGTATCTCAGGTATGGGGTGCATGCCCGATATAGCCATGCCTATTGCGCTTCCTATTATGCCTGATTCGGCAAGCGGCGTATCTATGACCCTTGATTCGCCGAACTTGTCCAGCAAGCCTTCAGTGACTCTGAATACACCGCCGTCCTTCCCTATATCCTCTCCAAGAAGAACAACGTCTTCATCTTCATTCATTGCAAGCTCAAGCGCATTGTTAAGCGCGCTAACCATATTCATCTGCATCATTTCACCTCGTCCCAGAAGTTTGTGGCGAGAGCAGCGTCCATCTCCTCCTTTATGGTCTCGGGCATGTAGCTATATACGTGCTCGAAGATGCTTTTTGGGTCAGGCTTGAATTGCTCTGCCTTCTCTACGGCATTATCTATCTTCACTGTATTCTCAGCCTCGGCCTTCTTCTGCAGATCATCGCTCCACAAGCCTTTGGCTGTGAGATAAGCCCTTAGCCTAAGCAGGGGATCCCTCTTCTTCCACTTCTCAAGCTCTGATTCACTCCTGTACTTTGTAGGATCGTCTGCAGTAGTATGCATGCTCATCCTGTAGGTAACGCACTCTATGAGGGTTGGGCCACTCCTGGCATCATCTATTGCAGACTTTACCGCTTTATACACTGCAACCACATCGTTTCCGTCAACCTGCACGGTCCTTATGCCAACAGCGAGCGCTTTCTGCGCAAGCGTCTCAGCAGAGGTCTGCTTGCTCCGCGGCATAGATATGGCCCACTGGTTGTTTTCTATGATAACCACAAGGGGGGCCTTCCAGACCCCTGCAAAGTTAAGCGCCTCGTAGAAGTCCCCCTCCGAAGTGCCTCCATCCCCGACATACGCCACTACAGCAACGTCTTTCTTCTTGTACAGTTGCGCATATGCTATTCCAACTGCATGCGGCAGCTGCGTGGAGACAGGAACTATCACGGGAAGCATCTCAGAGCCCTGCGGAGCTATTGCTCCATCCTCATACCCTTTCCAGTAGAGGAGAAGGAGCTCAAGGGGATAACCCCTTGCATAATAGACGCCGTGCTGCCTGAACGATGGCACAAAGAGGTCATTCCTGCGCATGGCCCTTGCGCTGCCTATCTGAGTTGCTTCCTCACCTATAAGAGGCGCGTATGTGACTGCACGCCCCTGGCGCTGTAGGCTGAGTATTTTGGCGTCAAGCATCCTTACGAAGAGCATATCGCTGTACATGCCGGCAATCTTGGCATCATCGAGGTCTGCAGGAAAGAGCGCAGTGTCTGCCTTTCCATTCTCGTCTATGACCTGTATATATTCCACATCGCCGCTATAAGCCTTACTGCGCATTCAAAACCACCAAAACTATGCAATGCCTCTAGAATATGATGCGCAAACGCAGTCTGGCACCCGCATCAGTAAAGATTCTGATGCCACAAAAGTATAAATTCCTATATGTGCGCAATGCGTATCTCACTGTAAAGGTTCTGCATGCTTATGAAACATTCATTGCACGCGTAGCATACAGTTAATCTGCTGGTTTTCAAGCAACCAAATACCTTACGCTGTATGTTGCAGCACATGCTTATCTTCAGTTTGATGCCATCGCATGGGTGCGCTTGGCTCCGCAAGGTTATTAAAATCTTACATATATAGCCTATTCATGAATGTGATGAACGAGGAGGAAAAGAAATCAGTGGCTATCGCCTTGGGCATAGTTGTGCTGACAATAGCAGCATTCGTAGCCTTTATCTACGGAGTCGAATCGCTTTTCTATGTGGTAGCACTTTTAGCTATAGCACTGGGCTTTTATATGGCATACCGTGTCTCCCTTGAAAGCAAGCAGAAGAAGCAAAAGCTTCCGAGAAAGGCAAGGTAACTCAGCAGGCGGTCTGATGGAAAAGCTGATAATCGCTGAAAAGCCTAGCGTGGCAACGAGGCTTGCACTCGCCCTCGGCGGACCCACTCCCCAGAGGCGCATAATAAACGGCGTTAGCTATTATATAGTTAACAGCGGAAGTGATACGTTATACATAGTGGCTGCGGCAGGCCATCTCTTCTCCCTACGCCAGAAGGAACATACCGACCACCTGCCTGTCTTCTCAGTGGAATGGGCCCCTTCATACAAGGTCAGCAGCACCTCGTACTTCACCAAGAAATACCTTGATGTCATAGAGGATATGGGGAAGCGCTGCTCATTCTTCATAAATGCATGCGACTATGACATAGAGGGTACAGTGATAGGATCAAATATACTGAAAGCTGTAATAAGCCATGATGTAAATGCAGAGCTCAACCCAGGGAACGTCAGGAGGATGAAATTCTCAACCACTACGCTTAAGGATCTGAATATTGCATACGGCACTCTGATGCCTTTTGACAAGGAAAATCTTGATGCAGGGGAAGCCAGGCACATCCTTGATTGGATATGGGGCATAAACCTGAGCAGGGCGCTGATGCACGCGATCGCGGCGAGCGGCACAAAGAAGGTACTCAGCGTGGGGCGCGTGCAGGGCCCTACGCTTGCAATATTAGCCAGGCGCGAGCTTGAGATAGGCTCGTTCGTCTCCAAGCCTTTTTGGAAGCTATTCGTATTGAGCAGCGGTGTTGAATTTGAGAACAGGCGGGGCAACATAGAAGACGAGGAAATAGCAAAAGCCTCGCTGGAAAGCACAAAGAACGGAAGTGCTGTTGTAAAAAAGCATGCGCGCAGAGAAGAGGCTCAGTATCCGTATCCTCCGTTCGATCTTACTTCTCTGCAGCTTGAGTCTAGCAGGGTCTTCGGCATGGACCCTTCCAAGACGCTTGCAGTTGCGCAGAAGCTATATGAGCATGCCTACATCTCCTATCCGAGGACCTCGTCTCAGAAGCTACCGTATTCGCTCAACGTCAAGGGCATAATAAATGACCTTGCAAAGAACCAGAAGTACTCCGCCTTAGCGACAAGGCTCTCAGAAGCCCTCCGCTTCAGGCCACGGGAAGGCGCCAAGTCAGACGAGGCGCACCCGGCAATCCATCCTACAGGTGAGCTTCCTAAGGGGCTTGAGCATGACGAGGAGAGGGTCTATGACCTCATCGCGAAGAGGTTCCTGGCGTGCTTTGCCGAAGAGGCTATCGTTGAGAGATCAGAGATTCTGCTTGATATAGCAGGAGAAGAGTATATAGCAAAGGGCAGCATACTGAAAAAGCCGGGCTGGTTCGAATTCTATGCGCCATACTACAAGCAGAAAGAGAACTCGCTGCCTGATCTTAAGGAAGGGGAAAGGCCCAACATAGAGAAAGCGTATATGAAGAAGGGGATGACAGAGCCGCCAAAGAGGTATTCAAAGGCCACTCTCATAAGCACTCTTGAAAAGAAGAACCTGGGCACCAAAGCGACAAGGGCAGCCATAATAGACACGCTCTTCAAGCGCGGATATATAAAAGGAGGGAAGCTAGAGGTTACAGAATTCGGCATGTCAGTATACAATACGCTGAACAAATACAGCAGCACAATACTTGACGAAAAGCTCACATCGAGGCTTGAAACAGACATGGAGCGCATCTCGAAGCGTGAGATAAGCAAAGAGGCCGTGATAAGCGAGGGAAAGTCTGTAATATCTGAAGCAGTCAAAAGATTCTCAGAACACAGCGGCGAGATAGGCAAAGAGCTCTCAGAAAGACTCAGGCAGACCGAGAAGACCAATGCCCTAGGTAAATGCAGATGCGGCGGAGACCTTGTCATAAAGGTATCGCGCAACAGGAAGAGTTTTGTAGGATGCACGAACTGGCCGGAATGCACGCAGACCTATCCATTACCCCAGTTTGCCAGGGTTGTACCAAAAGGGAAGGTGTGCGAGTTCTGCCATACTCCCATTGTCAAGGTCTTCAGGCAGGGAAAGGTATTCGAGATGGATCTGGATCCTAACTGCGAGAGCAAAAAAGGATGGAAGCCTCTGCCGCAGGCAGCCAAAGCCGCAGCAGTGCAAGGCACTGCTGCCATTGCATCAGGCAATGCAGCAGAACCGAGGAGCGCGCCTGCCTCCAAGCCAAAAGCCGAAGCGAAGAAAGCTATAAAGAAGAGAAAAGTCTCACGCACCACTAAAGCAAAAAGGCCTCATGCATCTAAAACGAGAAAAAAACAGGCAGGCAGCAGGAAGCCTCCTGCGCAATAAGTCAGCGCCTGACTATTCCTTTCAGCCAGGGAAGCGCCGCGACAAGCAGGTTTCCTACAAGGAGGGCGCCAAGGATGGAATAGCCGGGAAGGTACTTTAAGAAGAGCGGGGCCATTACGCCGACAGTAGAACCGTACGCGGCCTTATTCCTCGTCGTGCGCGGCGAGGTTCGGGGTTCTATAAGCATGAAGAGTGCAAAGAATGGTATCATTGGTGCCTCAAGCATATTCACAAGCGCGTTTATGCCCTTAGAAAGGCTGCTCCACGGCCAGATTATGAGAGAGGAAGCGAGCAGGTAAAAGAGCAGGAAAGGGACTACTATGCTAAAACCCCTGATTCTGTAGGTCTCAGCAAGCCCCAATACAACAATGGCAGCAAGGCTTGATGCACCCCACCATCCTGGCCCTTCATTGAATAGTATGCCTGAAACGAGAAGGCCGAGCGCCGCTGTGTTGAACAGCTGCCTGTGCTTCAGTACAAGCGCATGCTTAAGCAGTATGCTCAGCAGCGCTATGGCAACTACCAGATACCATACACTTCCTGCGTTGAGGAGCATTCCTACAAAAAGCCCTGATATGACCCCTGTCTTTACAGAGTTTACAGAAGCAAGGGTAACCCTCCGCCTCTGCTTATAATACCTGAGCAGCAATTCAGCGGCTGTTGCAGAAACCACGGCAAGCAGCAGCTGGGTCAGAAGCTGCATTCGCGCCTCTGCCATGGCTATACCTATTGCAGCAAGCACTAGAAGCGAAACGACCATCTCAGCATATACTCCTATCTTCAGCATGCGCTACACACTAAACATAATAGATGCCTGTGATATACCCCGCGGCATCTGTTCTTACAAGCCCGTCATCAGCGAGCGAAAACTCATTCTGGTTTGAATCATCGGCAAACGAGGTCTCTATGAAATACAGTCTATCACCGGGTTTCAAAACTACTGTTATATTGCTGCCGCCGAATACGGGCGCCACCGTCACTTCAACAGAGCCGTTCTGCATTTCCCTTCTGCTTACATTGAAGCCTGCAGCTGCCTTCGAAGCAGCAGGTGAGAGTGAATTTCCAGATATAAGATATGCATAAGGGCCGTACTGCGCAGCAGAGAGCAGGGTAAGAGACGTGTTGCCCTGGTTGTTAGCACTCTGCTGAGATGTCGTTGGTGCCACGCTCTTTGCCTGCAGTCCACTTGAGCCACGCTGCGCGATCAGAGCAAAAGCCGAAAGTGCTGCAAGCACTGCAATTATAATTGCTACACCTATCGCTATCCTGGGAAGTCTCATGAAAACACATCTAACATATACATCTCATTAATATTTCATTGATATTTAATAATTAATTAATGCAAGACCATATGAAACTTCAAGCATAAATAGTTGATGTATGCTGAGGCTAGGATGGCTGGCCAGGCTTCCGTGCAAATGTAAGGTACGCAGTATGCCATATGCCTTTGGTCGTGGGCCTGGTGCCTGTCTCTTTGGCGATGATGTCCCTCACTATCACCTCGACGGTGTAAACATCATAGAAGCCCAGTGAGGCAAGCCGTTTGACAAATCTCTGGACCTGCTCCGCGTGCGGCAGGTACCCAACAACCGAGCCGCGCTCCTTGAGCGCCTTCTTAACATGCCGCAGTGCCCTTTCGGAGTCGGGCAGGTCCAGTACAACGAGGTCTACATTCCTTTCGTCTATACCTTTGAATATATCCTTGTTCTTGAGGGCAAGGTTCTTTATTCCCAGAGCCTCCATGTTTTTTTCGGCTATTCCAAGAAAATCCCTCCTGATATCGTAGCTATATACCTTACTGCAGATGCGAGCCAGGCTTATCGCAAGCCATCCGCTCCCCGTACCCGCGTCGATGCATACGCTCTCCTTGCTTATACCGGAGAATGCTATTATGATGCCTATGTCTTTCGGCAGTATAACCTGCGGTCCACGCCTGAGATGCCTGTACATCAGCGGATATATGAACATGCAACCATACCAGTAGCAACTTAAGAAGTTAAAAACATTTCCCTTCAGCTGTAGCATCAATGCATTCCGCCACCAATAAACGGCATGTAATGCGTTTCGTGCTGTTTTTCGTAAATAGCGAAGCCATTTAAAGCTTCGGGTAAGGTCTATATATATCTAAAAATGCCTCATTCCAAGCGTGGTAAAATGAGAAAGGAGACAAAGAACATAAACACTAAAGTCAGGGATTTGGCAAAACTTGCCTTGGCTGTTATATCCAGCGGCATTGTCATTTTAGGTATACATGATGTAATTGGTCATACTGCAACAGAGCAAACCATGCAGACCGAGAAGGCCAAGACGCACTCACACATCCCCTGGGATAAAGCTTATAAACCTGCTGTGATAGAAGCCAGAGTCTACGAGAAAAAGGCAGAGAGCAGCAAAGGCGAGATAGAAGCCGCAGCGGACTATTGCATAGCAGCTAAAAAATTTAAGATGATTTCTGAAGCAGCCGCACGCGCAGGCATGTTCGACGAGGCAAAAAAGGCAGACAGGAAGATAATAGAGGATGCGACAAAGTCCTTAAGCATAACAGGGGCATATGAGGGTAGAAGCACAACAGAATTTCTGAAATTCAAAAGGTCGGGAAAGTCAGTTATTCCTGTAATCATTAGCGCATATCGTAACTATACGACGATAGATGCGCTTGCACTGTGGGTAGGTGACAACAAGCTTGAGAAGGGGGTAGAAAACGAGATTTCAACATATAGCTTGTTCACAACAGTAGCACTGCGCGAGCAGAATAGTGCTGCACAGAGAAAACCTGCAAGTATAAATACTAGAGGAACAGCAAAGACGCGAAACCGTATCTAACAGGTACGTTAAGCTCTTTTTATTCCCACTCTGCAGACAACAGGCATCAATAAATACTTTACGGATGCAATGGCTAGTAATTATTCAATGCATCAGGCGAAAATGCATTCTGTTTTGGTGCTATCATAAAGACAATAAGATTAGTTATATGCATTTTTACTTTAATAATAGCTATGTCCGCCATCGGCCTCAATGCCGCAGCGCACTCCGGCGTACATATGCCTGCCTCCAACCCACATATACCTGTGATAAATCCAGGAAGGAGCACAATAGAGTTTGGCTCCTCTGTTACTCTTGTTGCAAATGACATAATGTATAAGGGCTATTCGCAATGGTTTGACACTACGGGAGTTACACTCTACCAGGAAGAAAACATAGGGAGGTACAGTATTTCTTACGGAACCGATACAAACACGTTAAACGTGAGCAGCCTAAATCCCGGTACATATAATTACACATTCTGCATAGCAAACGCAGAGAGTTCAGAAGCGAGAGGCTGGAGATACAACAAGAATTTCTGCTCAACTGCAAATGTGACCGTGGCGCCAAAATTCGTTTTCATAGTGCTTACAGTATCTGCGCCGATTGTTTACATTGGGCAGTACGAGACGCTGACAGCTTACGTAAGCGGGGGTATTCCTCCATATACATATAATTTCTATGTTTACAATGCTATTGATACCCTGGTGACCAGCGCAACTTACAGCAATATATCTTCGACATCAAACTCATTTACATTCCAGCTGCTGCCACAATGGGGAACTGGTATATTCACAGTGGATTCCTCTGTGATGGATTCCACAGGCCAGTTTGCATCAGACCCTACAACCTTTACCGTTTCATGATAGCTGGGTGATATTGGAGATAAAGCTCCAATAAAGAGTGCTTCATCACCCTGTCTGACTGCAGAAAGGCATTGTTGAGTCTCAGCACATGTGCAGAAACGCAGGCAGAGTGGCAAACGATTATACTAAATACCTTGAAAGCGTAATATATTCATGGAAAGGGAGGCACGCCTTTACGAGAAACTGGATTCAAAAAAGGTCAGATGTACAGCATGCGCCAGGAACTGCGTAATTCCTGAAGGGTCGCACGGTTTCTGCTTTGTGAGGCAGAACAAGCACGGCAGGCTCGTTCTTGCAAATTACGCTCTGCTCTCCTCGATGCAGCTTGACCCTATAGAAAAGAAGCCATTCAACCACTTCCTTCCTGGTACTACAGCATTCAGCATAGGCACCGTCTCGTGCAGCTGGGGCTGCCAGTTCTGCCAGAACCATAATATATCCAAGGAGCGTGAGATATCAGGCAGCGAAGCGCCTCCCGAAAGGGTAGTAGAGCTTGCAAAGGAGAGCGGTGCAGCAAGTATAGCCTATACATACAACGAGCCTTCAATCTTTATTGAGTATGCGCTTGATACGGCAAGGCTAGCGCATAAGGCAGGTCTGCGCAACCTCTTCGTGACAAACGGCTACCTGACTGACGAGAGCGTATCAGCGATGAAAGGGCTCATAGATGCAGTCGTAGTCAATTTCAAAGGCAATGGCGAGGAAAAGTTCGCAAACAGGTTTGAGGCTGTTCTCTCCAACGAGCCTGTAAAGACCTCGATACTCGGGATAAAAAAGGCAGGCATGCATCTCGAGATCACAGATCTTGTAATACCAAAAGTCGGGGATTCAATAGACGCATGCCGCAGCCTTGCTTCGTGGATATGCAGTGAGGTAGGTGCTGATACTCCTTTGCACTTCACGCGCTTCCATCCCGATTACAAAATGCTCGAGTATCCTATGACAGATCTGGAGGCGCTCAAGAGGCATTATCATGCAGCGAAAAAAGCCGGGCTGAGACATGTGTATATAGGAAACGTACCAGGGAATCCTTATGAGAATACATACTGCCCTGCATGCGGAAGCCCTGTAATAATGCGAGATGGTTTCGGAGTGACAGGATGGCAGCTCGATAAACGGATGGGGTGTGCATCATGCGGCTATAAGCTGAATATTATAGGCACGAGGCCAGAGCAGGGACAAAGCATAACTACATAATATCTATATATTATTGCTATATACTATTGCTACATTAATCCTGTCGCATGTCTTACCTCAAAGGCTCATGCTTCGCAGCGAGGCCTTGCTGGTGCATGTTGCAATGCGAAAGGCGCATGTGATATATTATGTATGATAGTGGCATAGAGGAGAAGTGGCGCGAGACATGGCTCAATGACATGACTTATAAGTTCATTCCTGAGAAGGGAAAGCCGCTTTATGTCATAGATACTCCCCCGCCGTACACGAGCGGTGTACTGCATATGGGCCATGTCCTCGATTTCTCACTCATAGACTTTCTGGCGAGATACAAGCGCATGAAGGGCTTCAGCGTATACTATCCGCAGGGATGGGACACCATGGGCTTTCCCACAGAGCGCGCAGTGGAGAAACTATACGGCAAAGGGCTTAGCGGAGAGGAATTCATAGCGAAAGGAAAGGAACTGGCTACAAAGAACCTTACCGCTATGCGTTCACAGATGCTCAGGCTTGGTTTTTCTATGGATCTTTCTTTAGAATATATAACAATGTCTGAGGAGTATCAGGCAAAGGTGCAACTCTCAATACTTGATATGTATGAGAAGGGCTTTGTATACAGGGGCATGCACGCTGTGTATTGGTGCCCTTACTGCAGGAGTGCTATAGCCAAGGAGGAAACAGAGGAAGCAGAGGAAAAGACAAAGCTTAACTATCTCCTTTTTGATATTCAGGGATCTGATAAAAAGATAGAGATAGCCACCACCAGGCCTGAGTATCTCCACGCCTGCGTAGCTGTCGCTGTGAATCCCGGAAGCGAGAAGGCAAAAGAATTAATAGGCAAGGAAGCCACTGTCCCCATATTCGGAAATACTGTAAAGGTGATAGCAGACCCTACACTCAAGCTCGAATACGGCACAGGAGCAGAAATGGTCTGTACATTCGGCGACAAGCAGGATCTCATAATGTACCACAGGCACAAACTCGGCAGCATCAAAGCTGTAGACGAAAGCGGCAGGCTCCTCAACGCAGGAAAATACACAGGCCTAAGCCTGAATGACGCAAGGAGCACACTCATAGGCATACTTAAGGAAGAGAAGAGGTTGACAAGGCAGGAGGAGATACTGCATCAGGTCAAGATACACGACCGCTGCAATACCCCTGTAGAGCTCCTCGAAAGCACGCAGTGGTTTATAAAGACGGTAGAGCATGCGCAAAAGATCAAGGAGCTGGCACAGCAGATAGAATGGGTGCCTTCATTCACACTGCGCTACCTCCTCGACTGGGCCGATTATGTGGACTGGGACTGGGTCATCTCACGTAATAGAAAGTTCGACACGCCTCTGCCCTTCTGGTACTGCGAGAACTGCACTGAGACAGTGCCGGCCAGCAGGGAGGCGCTGCCTGTGGATCCGAAGAGAGCCAAGGCACCGTTCGAGAAATGTAAATGCGGAGGCAGGCTTATAGCTGAGGAGCTAACATGCGACGTATGGATAGACTCATCGATAACGCCCTTGATAATAGCCGGCTGGCCAGCAGCCGGCGCAGAGCATGTCTCTAGGTATCTGCCAGCCGAGATAAGGGTGCATGCCACTGAGATAATAAGGTCGTGGACCTTCTACACGCTCCTCAGGACATGGGCCCTAACAGGAGGATTGCCATTCAGGCGTATACTGATACACGGACTCGTCTTAGGTCCTGACGGAAAGAAGATGAGCAAGAGCCTTGGAAATGTCGTTTCCCCTGAGTATCTGCTCTCTAAATTCTCTGCTGACGCAATCAGAATGTGGAGCGCTCTCAGCGGCATAATAGGCAAAAACAAGGCGCTTGTCTTCAATGACGTGAAATACGCTTACGACTTTATAAACAAGCTTTTCAACTCATACGCCTTCATGCAGAACTTCATTTCAGAGCCGGCTGGGGAAGGACTCCAGTTCGGCCTTCTTGAGAAAGGGATTCTCAGCAGACTGAACAGGCTCATTTCAGATGTTGACAAGGCATACAACTCTTTCGAGTACAGCGCTGCAGTAAGCAGCATCATAGACTTCTACTGGCATGACTTTTGTGATTTCTACCTTGAGAATATAAAGCACGTAGCATACGGCCAAAAAACGCAGAGGAGATCAGCTGTCCTGCATACCCTTCGCGAGGTCATTACAAAGGTATTGCTCATTCTCGCTCCTATCATGCCATTCGCAACTGAAGAGCTCTATACCTCGATGACCAAGAGATCCGTCCACAAGGAGGCCTTCCCGCTCCCCCGAAGCGAGCTCATAGATGCAAATGCCGAGGCAGAAGCGGCATATTTCAATAGTGTAATAGGTATGGTCAGACGTGAAAAGAGAGGAGCAAGGATGGCGCTCAACCAGGTGCTTACACGCATAATTATAAATCTTCCTGATGAATATTATAGAATTGTAGAAGCTGAGAAGGAAGAGATAGCAAAGATATGCAAGGCAGGAGATATCATTCTTAAAAAAGCCGACACCCTTTCTTCTGAAATCGTGAAGTAAGCTATGATGTTCAGCAGGCAAAGTGTCAAATCGGCGAACAACAAGGTATAATACGGCGCATGTGGTCTAATGGCAAGGATGCATACAAAGAGACATGGAAAGTCAAAGTCGAAGAAGCCTGTGGTAAAGATAGGCGTAGTGCCAGAAGGCATGGCGCTTACAAGGGATGACATAGAAAAGCTCATACTCGAATACACGAAGCAGGGCATAGGGCCTACACTGATAGGGCAATACCTAAAAGACAAAAACGGAGTACCGTACATAAGGCAGGTCCTAGGGAAGAGGCTTGTTGCATTCCTCAAGGAGAAGGGCGCATCGCAGGAGCTCCCTCAAGATCTGTTGAATCTAATGGCGCGCTCTTTGCGTCTCAGGAGGCACCTTGAAGCAAACAAGCAAGATGTGCATAATAAGGTAAGGCTAATCCGCGTCGAATCGAAGATATGGAGGCTTTCAAAGTATTACAAGCGCATCAACGCTTTGCCCAAGGACTGGAAGTATGAGCCTGAGAAGGCTGCGCTTATAATAAAAGGATGATGCTATGGCCGTAGGAAAAGGAGTAGAAAAGTGGAAGCTCAAGAAATGGTTCAGCGTGCACGCGCCTGAGGT
Organism: Microcaldota archaeon; assembly: GCA_964579185.1. Taxonomy (GTDB): domain Archaea; phylum Micrarchaeota; class Micrarchaeia; order Micrarchaeales; family CABMGC01; genus JAJYIA01. The sequence goes on along the minus strand of CAZOFK010000001.1, from coordinate 21,175 downwards.
CCTCGGCAGTAGCGTCATAAGCGAGATACCCTCAGCTGACGAGGCGAACGTCTTAGGCAGGACAATAAAAGTAAATATGTCATGGATAACAAACAGGGCCGAGAACGCGTTCACCCAGGTGGGTCTCAAGATAACAGATGTAAACGGCGTAGCTGCCCATACAGAGCTCAAGTACATGGAGCAGACATATAGCTATCTTCACTCACTTGTGCGAAGGCACAGCAGCGTCATATATACTGTAGATAGGATCAAGGACAAGGACGGCAGAGACCTCATTCTTAAATTGCTTGTTGTAACCCTAAACAAGGCAACTGCAAGGCGCAGTGTAAGCATAAGAAAGGCCCTCTCAGCCTTCTCGAAGGAGTACGCGGCTGATAAGAGCAGGGAGGACATAGTAAGAGGCATAATAGACGGCACGTTCAGGAAAGAAGCCATGAAGCGCATATACGGCATATGCAGGATAAGCAGGCTAGAACTCAAAAAGGTTGAACTCTAAGAAAGCGTAAAAGCCGCTCAGTGACGAATTCAATATCCGTACGTTTTCCTGCTTGTATCCTACGTCTTTGAGATCCCTTACCCTCTCCCGAAGCACGTTTGCAAGCACTACCGCATTGTTGTGCCTTGTGTCTTTGGCAGCATATATGAGCGTTATGTCTTCGCGCAGGGTCTTCTTCGCAAGAGAGACTACAAGGGGGTTTTTTTCAAGCTCCTTCCTGTAGCGCATGTCAAACTCGTTCCATTTGCTAGCGTCGTGGGCGAACCATCGCCTAAGCTTGTCGCTAGGAGCTATCTCCTTCATCCATGTATCAATATTCGCAGAACTCCTTCTCATGCCCCTGGGCCATAGCCTGTCCACGAGTATGCGCCTTCCGTCGCCGAACTCTACCTTTTCATATATCCTCTTTATTCCAATAAGCATATTCCCAACCTGAAGGCGCATCAGGCGCAACTCTTATAGTAAAATGCAGGCAAAGAATATTAAGCTTTATCTAGAAATGTGGAACTGCATTGTTTATGCTTATGCCCTTCCCGCTTTTTTCAAATCCCCTATGCCTTCATTTGTCCCTGCCTCAGTCCTGCGCTTATAGTTACTTATGATGAGGATGGTACTCAACATGCCCTCCTTATCCACCATTCCCATAAACTCAGGGTTGGTAAATGCCTTTACCATGCCTTCCTCCTCTCCCATTGATTTGAAATACTCCTTGACTATGTAGTGTGATTTTCTCTTTGCAAATTCAGCTACCCTGACATTCGCCACATCAGGGCCTGTAAGCACATCCACACTGTGAGGATTTTTCCAAGCTGTTTCAACCACCGCAGAAAGGTATGTTGCTGCCTTCTGTTCGAGCGTATTCACAAATTTTAGAAAATCAGGGTTTGTAAAGACTCTTACCCTCTCAGTCTTACCTATTAGATAAAAGAGATTTCCTGTGTTGTCGTACAGCCTTGCAAACTCAGCTACAGGTTTGCTCATCACTTCGGGGCTTGTCAACGCCTTTGCATTCAGCGTTGTGTTCAACGCCTCAAAGTAGCCTGCGCGTGCATTGTAGAGATCCCGCGTAAAATTTGTAAATTCTGTACCAAGCAGCGCCTCGTTGCCATTGGAATTCCTCCATGTCAAAAAATACGTGACTGCCTCCCGTTGTGTCAGTTTTCCTGCAAAAGAATCTATGCGCAAGAGCGTATCTAGCTTCTCAGGAGTACCTGTCTTTGCCGCGGCCACATGGATTGCCATATCATGCGCGCCGCTGTAGCCGTAATACCTCTTCTCAAAGTCACTAAGCATCTTCTCTAACTTTCCCTCACTCCTTTCTAACCCATTCTCTTTATGTTTCAGGTAAGCAAACATACTCCTCCCCATAATATTACTGCCTGTAATAATATATAGCCCTTTCTGATGCCTTTCCCGCAAGGTTCTTAAACTCTTCCATTACATATATTAAAAGCGGTGAGAATGTGGTTGAAAAAAGAGCAAAGGAAAATGTCGTTCTAGATCCGGAGCCGTATATGGAGAGAATGCTGCATTATAAGGAGAAGCATTCAGGATGGTACATATTCCAGTCCATATACGTGGGCATATATCTCTTCATAGTGGGGCTGCTATTTATATTGCAAGATAAGCTTGGGTTCAATACAAATTATACCCTTGGCACCTCATTTGTGGTGCTCTCACTCATGGTCATAGTCTACGGCTTTGTCATGTCGCTGCATACAAAGCTCATGAAGAGATACGGTTAGCCTTTTATACTTTCTTTTATTTTTTATTTTTATTCTTGATTACATCTTTTGAAGTTCCTGGCGATTTCGCATGGTTAGCATACCAAATATCTACACGAGCAAGCATCTTAAATATTTCATAGTAGTGCCTGTGCTGCTTATGCTTATAGGCATATACTTCTCCACAAAGATAATACTGGACTCCTCGCTTAGCGGCGGCGTAAGCATAATACTGCAGACAAATTCCACAATGAGCACATCGCAGCTTGCCACTGCCATTGCCTCTAAGCTGCATATACCGCAGCCTAACATACAAAGAAGCCCCGGAGGCCTGCAAATAACACTAATAACCAACGAAAGCCTCTCGAAGGCCGAATCCTTACTTCTTAGCTTTTACGCATACAAGGCAACGTATTCAGGCGCGCAGGTGAATGCCACTGCCTTCTCTTTGGCTCTTGAGAAGGCTCCCGGCAATAAGACGCTCGAAGCGGAGCTCGGCAACTCCACAGCCATTCTCAACAGCTCTCTTGCCGGCATGCGTGAGACACTCGGCGAAGAGCTTTTGGCGCTGAGTCCTTTTATAGGCAGTGCAGGATCAACAGCGAACAGTACAAGCGCAATGACAGGGCTCGCTCAGGACTCATACACTAACGCAAGCCTCGTGTACAGGCAGAAGGTACTCGGCGTTATAGGCGAGGTGATACCCTATTCAAGTTATTCGTATCAGCAGCTGACGCCCACGCTGGGCAGATACTTCCTAGGACAGCTCAGATATGTCATATTCGTGGCATTTGTACTTATAATAATAGTGGTCTTTGCCATATTCAGGTCGGTAGCTCCCGCCTTTGCCGTGGTATTCGGGGCAGCAAACGATATGGTCATAGCCTTGGGTGCCATGGGCGTACTCGGAATACCTTTAGGCATAGCAAGCATAGGCGGCCTTCTCATGCTTATAGGATACTCAATAGACACCGACGTGCTCACTGCCATAAGGATACTGAAGAGGCATGAGGGCACCCCTGAGGAACGAGCATATTCCTCGATGAAGACAGGCCTTACTATGACTACGACAGCGCTTGTCTCCTTCGGCGTACTCTTCATAGTTTCAATACTTGCATATATACCTACATACTATGAGATATCCGGGGTGGTGCTATTCGGCCTCCTCGGTGATATACTTACCACGTGGCTTGGAAACGCCACTATAGTGCTCCTTTACAAGAAGCGAAAAGAGAGGCGTTGATGTCCGTCATATATTATCTCAAGGATAAAAGAATCATGGCGCTCTTAGCCTTGCTTCTGCTCCTCCTTCTCGCAGACATACATTACGGTATACACCTGGGCATAGAATTTATAGGAGGCACCCAGATACCTCTGACGCTTGAACACTCTGTAAATCCCGACGTCATGAGCAGCCTCATATCCACTCTTCAGCAGAGGATATCCACATTCGGACTTAAGCAGGTCACTATACAGGGAATAGGAAACTCCGAGGTATATGTGACAATACCCACAGTCTCAAAATCAGATATAGGCAGCACTATAGATGTTATAGAAAAGCAGGGTATATTCCAGGGCATAGTGAACGGCAAGGAGGCAATAAACGGTTCAGCCATTCTCGGGGGTGCAAGCGGCATACAGCCTACATACCTCACAAGCGGGGGAAATGTTACATGGTCTGTGAGCTTTTATATATCGCAGCAGGCAGCTGCGCGCTTCGCAAGGCTTGCTTTCGGGCAGGCCAACAAGCCCCTTTACATGTTCCTTGACAGGCCGACCAATGCAATAATACTTATCAACGAATCGCTTCTCGGAGGCACCTCACTCCAAAGCGAAACAGCCGCGCTCCGCTCAGCCCTTCTGTTCGGAAAGTCGACAATTCCTGTAGAGCTGCTCGGGCAGAGGGCAAACTGGTCCTCAGTATCGGCGTTCTTTACGGCTAATAAAGGCAGATACGCGGCAGTGGTTCTCGAAAGAGGCACTGACAACGGCATACTCAATAACCTGGCGCGGCTTAATTATACGCTTATATACGCAAGCGGAGCGAATATGACTCCGCAGTTTATACAGAGCTCGTCCAATCTCTCACAAGAGTTCATTGTCGACTCGTGGCCTGCCATAGGCCTCTTATCTGCTCCTGCACTCAGTCCCGGTGTGACCAATGGCAATATAAACGAGGGTTATACAATATCAGGTGCAGCCTCTTCATCTCTCCCCCTTGCTTCACAGATAGCATTCGCGAAGAACGAGTCAGAGGTGATAGCAAGCGTATTAAGCGGCGGTGCACTCCCTGTACATGTGATAGTGGGCGTACCCATAACAACGCCTCCTACGCTCGGCAAGCACTTCGAGATCATAAGCGCGCTCGCACTGCTCCTTGCCTCTTTTGCTGTAGGCATTACCATAGTCATCAGGTACAGGAAGCTTTTCCTTATAGCGCCTATAATGCTGACAACGCTAGCAGAGCTTTTCATTATAGTCTCCATAATAGGTCTTGTCGGCACTATAGACCTATCGGCAGTTGCAGGCATGATAGCAGTTATAGGCACGGGAGTAGATGCCCAGATCATAATAACCGACGAAACGCTGCTTGGCGCAAAAAGCTCAAATGTAAAGACAAAGCTGAACCAGGCCTTCACTGTGGTGTGGTGGGACGCGATACTGCTTGTGATAGCCATGCTTCCTCTTCTCTTCTCGGCCTCTCTGGTACAGGTAATAGGCTTCTCCGAGTCGACAATTCTTGGGGCTCTTCTGGGCGCAATGATAACAAGGCCTGCATACGGCGCAATAATAAGCAGGCATTATTCACGCGGTGGTGAGGGTGCCTAAGCACTGCCCCATATGCAATGCCTCAAGCAGCGAGGTAGAGTTTATCGGTGAGTTCTGTGCCCCATGCGCAGGGAAACGGATCTCGGATAAGGTGCCTTCAGAGGCAACAATAGCGCGCTGCAAAGCATGCGACAGGATACGCATAGCCGGAGCTTATTTCAAGCCTACGCCCGAGGCTATGCAAAAGGCCATAAGCCTCTCCTTAAAGGGCTGTGCGTTCAGGATTCTAGATATAGATAGGACGTGCGTCACCCTCGAACTTATGAACGCGGCAGGCCATAAGGCTATAGCTGAGAAAAGGATAAATATGAGCTATACCAAAGTATTATGCGATAAATGTAGGAAGAAGGCAGGCTCGTATTACGAGGCGGTGATGCAGCTAAGGGGCAACCCCGAACGCGTGGAGAAGCTCAGCATCAAGCTCAATGCCTATCTTGAGCGTCATGGTGCATTTATAGCCAGGACCGAAGAGAACGATAACGGGCGCGACCTGTATGTAAGCGATAAAGGGCTTGCAGCTGCGTTCATAGCCCGGGGGCGCATTGTAGCGATGGCTTCCTACACCTTATATGGTCTTAAGAATGGAAAGAGGGTATACAGGCATACATATTCAATCAGACTATGAGTACATCGAGCTCCGCAGAAGCTCAAAAACAATATTTATGCTCGCCATACTCGTTTTCCTTGCGCTGGTACAGCCTCAGAGAGCCTCGGTGCCTAAGCTTATAATGCCTATCTCAGAGAGCTGCATGCAGGTTAATGCAACAGCCATCTCGTGCGCAGACGCATCAGGCATAGGCGTTTCATTTCCCATAGCGTCAGGCTACCCTGCATACTATGGCAACTTCACCGTATCGCAGGCAGATAGCGCCAATATTAGCGAACCACTCGACCTTTCGGGGCTGAGGTGCATAGCCGGAAGCGAGCCCTCATGGTGCTCCGTAAGGCTGAAGCCCATAGGCATATTAGAAGGCAATGGAAGCCTGAACGCCTCGGTAGGGTTAAGGCTCTCTTCAATCCCGTATCCCGAAATACGCTACAATTACAGTATAAACCTCACAATTTACCACCATCTTACAGCATACGAAAACAAGGTGCTGCGCATATACAACTCTACATTTTCGGCGCTTGTGCCAGAGGCCGATACCTATATGTACATCTGCGGCACCTATGGCATATGCAACAGCAGCATAGGCATCGTGCTAATAAACGCATCTGCGTACCTGCACAACGCGACGCTCTGCGCAGAGAGCTCTAATCTGGAGTGCGCTTACTACAACGCATCTCTGGCAAACATGAGCGTGCTGCCGTACCAGTCCTCAATCTCAGCTTTCATTACCGATTCAAACATTATAATAAACAACAACATAAGGGCCTATGAGATGATCGTTGCAGCGAAGTCAAACTATACCTCAAACTACGCTCTCCTTAGAAACTGCACGCAGAACAGTACAGCATTAAACGAAAGCCTGGCCTCTGCGCTCAATTACACGAATCCTGTGACTCTCCCGGGTTCGGCAGAATACCTGAATTATTCAATGGACTTGTCAGCCGCAGTAGGGAACGCCATAGCACAGTGCAAAAGAAAGGATAGCCTTAAGCTTAACAGCATAGGCATACATCTGCCCTCTGCGCTTGGCTCATTAGGCGCCTTTGCAGGTTCTTCGTATTTTGAATATCTGGCAGGCGCAATAGCCACAATACTCCTCGCACTTTATGCGCGTGCCAGAATAAACTCAGTGCGCGAGGTAAGCAGGATAAGGAAGGGCGTCGAGGCCGATGAGCTCTCTGCAAATAAGAAACAGCCTCAGGAAAACGAGATCAAAAACAAAGAGTCTGTCATAGAGATCACTGCAGATCCTAAGAAGCAGGAACCGGTTGAAAAAGAGGCCTAAGGTTCTCTCCACCTTGTCTTTTTCAGGGCTACTGCCAAGAGAAGCAGTGTAGTGCCTCCCAGCACAAGCCACGCCACCCTGATATACACTGTGCCAAGGGGCAGATATCCTGCCGCATTCTGGACTATCTCTGCCGCATAAGTTGTAGGTGAGAGGTAGGCTATGTACCTGTACGGCAACGGTATATACGTTATGGGATAATAGACCGGAGGTACAGTTGAAAGCACCGTGGATAGAATGACAGAGAAGGACCAGTTTTCCATGATGTCCGAAGAAAAAGTCGAGAGCATAAATCCAAGCACTATAGAGAACATGAACATGAGAAGCATAGCGAGCAGTATTGATATTGCCGCAGCCAGTGTGGCCTTTATGAAAAGCAGAGCCAGTATTCCAAACACAAAAAGCGAAGGCAGATAATACACAAGTTCAGAAAGCGCCATGCCTGTTATGTAGACAGCTGCACTCGTAGGCGAACTGACTACTATATCCTGAAATTCGAAGTCGTTCTTGAGGTGCGAGAGATCTGCCTGCAGTGACGTTCCTGCCGAAACCATACTTGTTATAAGCCCTCCTTCGACGGCAACGCCTATAAGGGAGCCGTGACTTACGAACGTGAGCACAAGAAGAAGAGAGAGCGGTGATATGAAGGTATTCACAAGCATAAGCGGGTAGCTTCGCATAGCGTACACTGCATTTATAAGCACTGAGGCGTTAAACTGGTTAAGCCTCTTCGCTATTGTTGTCATATTTGTCACCTATGGGCCTTTTTACCAGGTAATAAAAGATATCGTCTAGAGAAACTGGATTCGAAGAAAACTTAATGCCTTGCTCTATGAAGTACTTCGAGATCCTGCGCGCCTCTATCTCTGTAGTAAGAATCTGCTCAAACCCGTCAATGCCCTTTATTGTCATGCCTCTCTTTATCCTTATGCCAGGTCTTATTCCCTTCTCAAGCACCCTTATACTGTACTGGTAGCCTACCCTTTTCCTGAGATCGTCTAGGGAGCCTATTGCGAGCAACTTGCCCCTATCCATTATGCCTATAGTATCAGCAAGGCGCTCCGCCTCTTCGAGATAATGCGTTGTCAGGAATATAAAGCGCTCCTTTTTGAGATCCATCAAGACGTTCCAGAGTTCATTCCTTGAGATAGGATCAAGACCTGTCGTCGGCTCATCAAGGAAGAGCACACGTGCGTCTGAAGCCAGCGCCATAGCTACAAGCACCTTCCTTTTTATGCCTCCGGAGAGGTTCCGCGTCGGTTTATCCCTATAACTATAAACCTTCAGCTTCCTCAAAGCCTCTGCGGCTTTTCTCCTTGCTGCGCTGTATCCTAAGCCTCTGAACATCAGGTATGAGATTACCGTCTGCATGGGTGTAATCCAAGGTATACATCTCGCTTCCTGAGGCACAATGGCGATCTCTTCCCTTATCCTCTCAGGGTTAGCCACTAGGTCGACTCCGTTCATCTTGGCACTGCCTGATGTCGGCATCAACTCAGTTGCAAGCATGCGCACAAGCGTAGTCTTTCCTGCGCCGTTCCTGCCTATCAGGGCGAAGACCCCTTGCATGGGGATGTCAAGGCTAAGGGGGCCGAGCACCCTAATGCCCTTTTCATATACCTTACTGAGTCTCATGCATGACAGGTACATATTATCCCAATAATTCCACTTCGAGTATGCTCAGTAAGTGGGATGGCGCTCTTCCTTTCCTGCTGAGTGGTTTACATATAGCGCCGCGACAAATAAAAACGAAGAGAGCCTGTTCGCATATGCTATTGCATCCTTATCCACATCATACTCGTTTGTCAGCGAGACCATGCTCCTCTCAGCCCTCCTTGCAACAGCCCTGGCGAAATGCAGAAAAGGAGCAGCATGCGCGCCGGAGGGTATGACAAACTGATGCTGTTCAGGCAGCGCCTCAGAGAGGCTTTTTATATGCCCCTCAAGCTTCTCGATGTCTGATTTGTCCACGCAAACCTTCTTTCCCTGCTTGTTTTGTAGGAAAGCCATATACGCTCCTATCTTGAACAGGTCGTTCTGAACCTCGTAAAGCCAGTCCTGTAGGCTCTTATCGGATATATGCTGGAGTACAATGCCTATGCTGCTGTTAAGCTCGTCTATGTTTCCAATAACGTCAATGAGCGTGCTGTCTTTCCGCACGCGACCTCCGAATACTCCGGTTGAGCCGTCATCGCCGGTTCTCGTAAAATAGATGGCAGCCATTTTCAACACAGCGTAATTAGGAAGTACTGCCTTTTATATACCGAGCATGCTCTGCCTCTGTCAAGTCGGGCGCTTCCTGCGCCATGGATTATTTGCAACGAGATAGCCTATTGCGATGACTATACCAGTGCCTGCCAGGACCGGGAGCAGCAGGGAGTTCTGTACGGCTTTAGTCTCTGCGTTTGGCGCCGCGCTGGGCGCCGCTGTCCCAGCAACGCGCACGCTTACGCCTCTTACAGCACTGCATTCCTCTTTTCCCAGGGCGTATGCACAGGCCTTTATTCCGTACATACCCTCGCCGAGAAGCCCCGCGTTGAATACTGCAGTGCCGTTTCCCGTTGAGAGTGAGGTGCCGTTAACAAGTATTGCAACTGTCTCATTCATCGGCGCATAGGCCGTAATCTCATCGCTGCCACCTGCAATGACGCTGCTGTTTGCTATGCTGAGTTCAGGCGCAGCGATGCCCTGAACGCTTCCGATCATGGTATTGCTGCTTTGTACTCTCCCATTTATTGTGGCACTAACTGCCTTTGCTATAGATGCGGCTTTTGCACCTGAGCAGAAATCAAGCGAGGCAAGAGGCCTTCCTGAAGCACCGTTTACACCGAGAAGCCTTGCAGTATACCCGCTGCCTATTCCTATGCTTGCGTTTATTTCCAGCGCATACACGCTGCCTAATGCCCGCATCTCTGCCGCATTGCTGGTTATTTGGCTTACAAACAGCTGAACTCCAATATTCCCGAAGAGCAGCGTTGCGCTTGAATTATCGCTCATGTTTGTTATGCTGTAACACAAGCCATTCCATGTAGCCTGAACGCTTCCTGCGCCTGCAGCCTGTCCATAGCCCGGAGCAGCGGGGCTGCCATTGCTCAGATTCTGCTGTGTAGTTGCAGTGCTCCGGCTCTCAGCAAGCAGGGGAGGCATACTAAGGCTTATGTCTGGCGCAATATACTTCCTTACCCATCCCGAAGTTATATTATGGGGCAGAGTGGCATAAGAGAGCCCAAACTCTTCAGGATGCAGTATAGCCGCATATAGCAGGGCCCCATAAACGGAGAGAGGTCCGGGCTCATCCGTGAGGTTTGTTGCCATATTACCCAGAATATAAACTTTCCCGTCTTTCCATGCATTACTCTCAGTTATCCCAGGCATTGATTCAAGGGCTGCGTATGTCGCAGATATGTTCGCAGGGTAGCTGAATATGGCTGCAATGATATACTCAGGGTTCTTGTACAGGAGATCCTCCGGAGAAGGCGAGGGATAGAAGCCTCCAAACACATCCTTTCCATTGGCAGCACCTATCTCGGAGCCTATGAACGAGACACTGCCGTCAATATACATCGGCGGATACCAGCCGGCTATCATCGCCACACTCTCACTCTTGCTTCCACCTAGGCGCGATTTTATTGCGGAAAGTATTTTATCCATCTTCCCTGCCACGCTGACCCCTTCGCTGTATCTGCCTGTCTCATTGGCAACAATCATAACGTCATTCTCAATAGCAGTTATATTAGAGTCAAAATCACCGCCCAAGACTGCCGGCACTATATTGCCTGCTTCAAGCATCGAGATGCCGCTAGTCAGTGTTCCTTCAAATGCGCCTGCGTCTACCGGCACATAATTGGCCCCGGCATAGATAAGCCTAGATGCAAAATCGGAGAGAGCACAGCACGGAGAGCCTATGTTCTGCACAATAGCAGAAGGCACAATTCCGAATGACTTAAGCGCAGCGTCAGAGATGCCGCTCATAGCTACTACCTCGTTGCTTAACCCAAGCGCATAAATAATCTGCCCCGCCGAGGGTATTATTATACCTATGCCAGGTGCGTTGTATACATTCTGTGCCCTATCAAGATAATCCTCGTAGTGCGGTGGCAGTGGGTCTGTGACGTAATAATACTCGCTAGCGTAGCTGAGATTGCCTTCGGATGTATCGGCTATGCTAGCCAGAAGCGTGCCCGATGAGCTCAAGGTGCTTCCTATAGCCTTAATCGTGCACAGGTATGTATTACATGAGAGCGCCCTGAATGAGTTATTCGGGAGCCCGCTTGTGTCCCAGCTGTATGTATAATTGCCTGTGCCGCCGCTTATGGCCACGTATGAGAGCACGTTGAAGGTATATGTCTGGTTGCTGTTTATGTTGGCTATGGGGAAGGCGTTGCTGATGGTGTACGCAGCGGCATCGTAGTCGGTAAGCACGCTGAGAGCAGGATACACTTTAAGCGTGAGCCGAATAGGGTTGAATTCGAACGGCAGCGTTGTACCGGTATCCTTTGCAAGCAGTGCATACCCATATGTCTCTGAAGCGCTTGCGTTTGCAGGAAGAGAGGCGGTGAAGTTTATATCTGTCTCGTTTCCGGATGAGAGCCCTGTGACATTCTCAACGCTTGCGCCGTCTGATGCGTTAATGACCTCTATACTGAATGGGCCTGTGCCATTCTCTACTCTTACTCTGAATGCTCCTCTCTCACCCGAATCAAGAATAAGCGTGTTTTTTGATATCTGTACAACGGGCGCTGGCCTGACAAGCAGCGTGCTGTTGATACTGCCGAAGGCGTACGGCACACTTGTGCCTTTGTCAATGCCTATTATCTCCAGAGGCATGTTTCCCAGTTCGTTTGCTACGTAGTTCAAAAGAGTGGTGGTGCCGCCTAAAACATCATTCGATGATAACGTGTTGCCATCGGACACTATCTCTATACTGAATGGGCCTACACCTGAATCAGCAGGTACACTTACATTATACTGCAACTTCTGCCCTTTATCTGCCTTGATAAGCAGAGGAAGCGATGACTTTAGGGATGGGCGAGGATGAACGAGCATCAGCCCGTACGCTGAAGCCATAGGCAGCGGGTATGCGCCTTCGGTGGTCCCGATATCTATGGCAGACAGAGTTATGTTGTATGCACCAGGAGGCTCGCCTACGCTCAGTGTTTTATTCTTTGCCCCTTCAACAGGCATGCCGTTCATAGACCACTGATACGCGAAGCTGCCTGTGCCACCTCCGGCATCTGCGCTTATTATGGCGTTTTCGCCATAGTCCGTATACACAATCGAAGGTAGAATGGCAAGATGCGGAAGTTCCATGACAGCTACGCTGATATTCTTAGTTGTGCTGGCCTGCGGCTCTGAGGTGCCATTATCTATGGCCATTGCCTTTATGATGTATGTGCCCGGGGTTTCTGCAGAGACATTGCACGCACTGCCAGTTGCGCAGCCAGAGCCGATAGCTAGGCTGTTCGGAACGCTCCATGCATATGCTGTATCCCCTGTGCCTCCTGAGGCATTGGCGAGTATGCCTATTGATTGGCCGCTGTCAAGTCTTATAACATTCCGGGATGTACTCAGCTCAAGCTCAGGGTAAACCATGAGCGTGACTGGCGTCGAATTAAGTGTGTCGTTAAGCGAGTCTGTGATTTCAAATCTTATATGCAGAAGGCCCTGCGCACGCTCAGCTGGAACAATAAAGGAGCAGTTTACAACGCTGCCGTATACCCCGCAGCTCCTGTTCGCTGCAATATATGCAGAATCATTCCAGGAGCCGAGAATGCCTGCCGTATACACGCCGCTGCCTCCGCGCACGCTGCCCTTCACATCGAGAAGTTCCCCCCCATCTGCTATCTCATTAGAATTAAGTACGGGAGCCGAGACATTAAGCAGGGGATATATCGTGAGGGGAAGGCTAAACATAAGCGAGTTCGAGGCGCTGTCGGCCAGGACGCAGTTGAGCGTCCAGCCGCCGTATATGGCATTGCCTGCTACGGAGAGGTTTATCCCGTCGACCTCAAGCGATATGACATTCCCTGAGATCGCATATACTGCAATGCTAAGGATGGCATTAGAGTTGAGTGAATTGGAGTCATATGCTGTAAGGTTTTGCATGCCTGTGCTGTAGTTTAGCGCATTCGTATCAGAGATTAGCGATAAGGCAGATCTATACGGCGCTATGCCCCCGTAAACAAGCACATTCAAGGAAGCGCTGTTTCCTATCATTATGCCATTGCTTGAAAAGGCTGCACCCGGAATTACGCCCATCGCAGCGGCGCTTCCTGAAAGGAAGAGAGCCGCGGCAGCTGTGAACAGGATCATCACACCTCTCTCTCTGAGATATCCGATTGCCATAATACACGCCCAATATACTATATGTTGTATCGTTAGTTCAAAACTAACCCAACCAGTAGTATAATAAAGGCATAGTTATTTAAATATTCTTCATGAAGGCTTGGCGCAAGATATTGAAGATGCATAGATACCTTTTTAGTGCCTCTGTGAAATGTATTCTTCATCGTGTGTGCATATGGCCAGCAGGCGCAGGAGAGTGCTGTACGTTTCTTTATTGGCACTTGTTCTTTTGCTTGTCCTGTTCATAGCAGATCTTGTGTTCGGCAGCGTATATATACCGATAGGGGAACTGCTTGCCCCTTCAGGGGTATACAAGACCATACTGTACGCCATAAGGCTCCCCGAGGCCATAGGCGCCCTCCTTGTAGGTGCAGATTTGGCAATAGCAGGGGCTGTAATGCAGGGTGTGCTTAAGAATCCGCTTGCTGATCCGTATATAACAGGAACAGCGTCTGGTGCCGTGCTTGGTTCACTATTGGGCATCGCGCTGATGGGATTCAGCCTCCAGCTGCATCTCGGCGCTATACTGCAGCCAGCCATGGGTTTTGCCGGAGCTATGCTTTCTATAATCATTGTGCTTCTCCTGAGCAGGAGGGGGGAATGGCTGAGAATGACACTGGCAGGGATAGCCGTCTCCATACTCTTCTCTGCATTTGTAATGCTCATTGAGGCTTATCTCCTCTCAAAGAGCCCCGGCGCGTTTTCACTGATATTTGCCCTGTTTGGCACTCTCAGTGGCATTTCATGGAACGATGACCTCATCATGCTCATCGTAAGCGTGCCCGTGCTTGTATACGTGCTTCTGTCCTACAAGAAGCTAAATCTCATTGCGATGGGCGATGAGATAACAATATCTGCCGGAGTCGACCCCCGGGGCTTCAGAGCCGTAATGCTCTCTTCTGCTGGTGTGCTTACCTCTGTAGCTCTCTCGTTCACAGGCATAATAGGCTTTGTCGGGCTTGTCACGCCGCACCTTATAAGACTACTGTTGAGGAGCGCAGACAATAAGGCAGTTCTCCCCCTCTCCGCATTCCTCGGCGCAGCCATGCTCTCGCTTTCGAACTTTGTCTCAAAAAGCATAATACCAGGCACTGTCGTCCCTATAACTGCTATAACAAGCCTGGTGGGGGCTCCTCTTCTCATATATCTGCTTAAAAGAGGTGGTCATGTTGGCAGGCTCAATTAGGATAGAAGGGCTGAGGGTTGGCTACGAGAAAGACCCAGTGATAGACTGCCTTACTGTGCGTATACCCATGCCAGGCATAACTACTATATTGGGACCTAACGGCTCAGGAAAGACTACGCTGCTGAGGGCATTGATAAAATACATAAAGCCTGCAGCGGGCGCCGTGTATATAGACGGTAGAGCGCTGCAGGAGGTAAGGATTAGTGAGATACCTGAATACTTCTCATACGCCCCGGCGGAACTCGAATCGGGTCTAGCTCTCGGGGTTATGGACGTTATGTCCAATGCCCGCAGCAAAGGCAGATGGATATCTGAGGAGAAGGCTGAAGAGAATATGCGCTTCGTCGGGATACACCATCTTGCTGACAAGACGATGAGCGATCTGAGCAGCGGAGAGAAGCGTCTAGTACTCATAGCAAGGGCCCTCGCCTCTGATGCTTCTACAATGCTGCTAGATGAACCAACCTCGAACCTTGATTTCGGAAACAAGAGGAGGATCATGGATATGCTCTCAAGGCTGCCTGAGAGGCGCATCTCTCTTCTTGTAGCGACTCACGATTTTGATCTGGCATTCAGGAGCGGGTGGACTGTGGCACTAAAGAACGGAAGCCTTTTCGCCGCAGGAAAAAGCAAAGCGCTCCTTACAGGGGCTTTCCTTTCCTCCCTCTACGGCGCAGACATCAGGCTGGCAAAGCTAAATGGAAGACGTGCTGTGCTTTACGAGTAGCATCTTCCTGCAGCTGAAGCATACAGGATTTGTGCAACTAGGTAAAGCTATTCGCATTTGGTGTAGCCGCATAGCCTGCAGGTGTAACAGCCGTTTTCATGTATTACTCCATGTTCTCCGCAGTTTATGCATACCTCTGCTGCTCCTTCATCTGGACCGCTTATAGGAAGCTGCTGCCCATGCACAAGCGGTGTGTTTCCCTGGCCCTCAGAGAGGCTTCCTGCGACAAGTGGCTTTGAAACACCTATCATGATCTCGAGGGCCTTGGCGACAGCGTCAGGTATGCTGTAAAGCTTGACGCCGCGGTCCCAGACTATGGACGAGTTTGCCTTTATGCCCTTTATTGTAGTAATCGCCTCCTTTATGTCCCCACCAATCTGCAGATACTTGCTTATGAGCCTGCCTATGGCGTCGCAATAGCTTCTCTCCTCGCTGCCTGTCTTTCCCAGCGTCACGAAGACCTCCCTCGCAGTTCCATTATCGAAGTTTGCAGTTACGTAAAGCGCCCCTGTAGGCAGATTAAGCTTGATTGTCTGCCCTGCCATGAGGCGGGGCCTCTCCCAACTCTTCAGAGCCAGCTCTGCTACGCTTACCTCCCGCTTTTTCTGTTCCTCTTCAGTTATAAGAATGCCCTCCCTCGAGCCTTCCCTATAAACAGTTATGCCTTTGCATCCTGCCTTCCAGGCCTGCATATAGATTTTGCCTACGTCTCCGGCTGTCGCTTCCCGTGCAAGATTGACTGTGGACGAGATGGCGCTATCTATGTGCCGCTGTATCGTACCCTGCATCTTTACTCTGAATTCGGGCTTTATCTTGTGTGCAGGCACGAAATATTCAGGCAATGCTGGATTTCCGCTCTCCATCTTCATTGCCTTTGCATACTCAAGAACGAGAGGATGATAAACCTTGAAATACTCCTGACTAAGCGACTCAGAGCGGCGTGTATAGCTGAATGCAAAGATGGGCTCTATGCCGCTTGACGTACCTGCAAGTACAGAGCCGCTGCCTACTGGAGGGATTGTCAGTATCGCGACATTCCTAAGGCCGTTTGCCTTTATCTTCTCCTGCAGCGCTGCGTTTAGCTCCCTGACGAACTGCATCGAGAGGTGCTTCTCCCTCTCGAAAAGCGGAAATGGGCCTTTCTCCTTTGCGATCTCAGTGCTCTCATCATAAGCCGTCTCTTTCATCCTATCAAAAAGTGCATCTGCAAAGGCGATGGCCTCTTCGCTATCATACTTTATCCTGAGTTTTACAAACATGTCACCAAGGCCCGTCACGCCTACGCCTATCCTCCTGCTCTTTCCCGAAGCCTCGCTCTGTTCCCTGAGAGGATGCTTCTCGCTGTTATAATCAAGGACGTTGTCAAGGAAGCGCACTGAGTACCTTACAGCCTTCTCCATACCCTCCCAGTCTATGTGTGCCTTATCCGTGAAGGCGTCTTCGACAAAGGCAGAGAGGTTTATATTGCCCAGATCACAAGCTCCGTATGCCTGGAGAGGCTGCTCGCTGCACGGGTTGGTGCCTATTATATCCATGCCGTTGTATTCGCTGGGGGAGTATCTCTTCATTGTGTCCCAAAAGATGATGCCAGGCTCTGCCCAGTCCCTCGCGGAGTCGACCAGCGCATCCCATACCTTTTTGGCTTTTACCTTCTTCTCTATGGTTCCTACGACGCCATTGCTGTATCTAAGCGTGAAATCGCTGTCTGCCTCTACTGCGCGCATGAACTCATCAGTTATCCTTACGCTTATGTTTGCATATCTAACCGAATGCCTGTCCTTCTTTATGTTTATGAATTCCATAATATCAGGGTGATCAACGCCTATGGTGATCATCAGCGCACCGCGCCTCCCGTGCTGCCCTATAGTATGAGTTGTTTCGCTGAAGAGATTCATGAATGAGATTGAGCCTGTAGAATAGACAGCTGAATTGTTTACCTTAGCACCCTTCGGTCTGAGCACGCTTATGTCTGTGCCAACGCCGCCGCCGTAGCTGTATGTTCGCGCAGCCTCCTTACACCACTCGAAGATCCCCTCTATTGAATCATCTTTTACGGGTATGACATAGCAGTTCAGCAACGTAACCTTTCTGGGCTGCCCCGCACCGAACATTATCCTGCCTCCTGGGAGGAACCTGAATTCTCCAAGAAGCCAGAGGAAGCGCTCTGTCCACTGCCTTCTCTTTTCATCGGTTGATTCCACGCTTGCCATCTCCTTCGCTATCCTTTCCCACATCTGCGAAGGGGTTACTTCGACAATGTTACCCTTCGCGTCTTTCAGTGCATATTTTTCATAGAAGACCCTAGCGCGTATCTCATCCCCCTCGAAAAAATCAAGCGTCGCCTTTGGAATATCTAAAACCCCCGCCTTCGCTCCAGTCTCTATCTCTCTTTCTACAATTTCCATCCCGCTGCCATCTTCAGCCATATAAACACCACACACACTATATATTGGGTTTCACCCGACCACTACATACAAATAGTAGTATATTTAAATATCTTTCATAGCACTTGTGAATATGCGCATACACGCACATGTATCACAAGAAAATTTGTAGACCTTACCCGGGATGTACTGCGCTTTACATGTCTTTATGCCTTTCTATGTAAAAGAAACCCCATGCACGGCCTCGTTTCAATGAAAGATCCAGCGCTGCAGTACAGTCATTATCTTATTGGGTTGACATGTGAGAAGCTGCAGCTGCACTAAAATTCTGCACTAACAACAGTGAAGTCAGTGCACGTCTAATCACTACTGCGAAGGAGTGCGCACAGCTACTGCTAATATATTGTTATTGTATAGCACCAGGACATATTGATATTACTTCCCGCTTATTTTGAACATTTTTGTGCCACAAACAGGACAGGCCCCCGTAGTAGCCTTGCGCCCATTCTTCATGGTAACTTCCTTTGCCTCCTTGATCTCTCTCTTTTCCTTGCACTTAACACAATATGCTTCCATGGTCATCCCTGATATATAATCAAACATACGCATTTAAATTACCACTACCTGCAACTGCCTTTCATTCAGGGCACTTTCCAATTGAAAATAGGGTCAATTGGAAAGTACCAGTAGTTTGATTGGTAATAAATGCAATGCAGATTTAAATAAACACATGGTGATAAATGATTAACCCGTAACATATTCTGACTTGCGGCTCTTGCTGCTAGGTCGGAGGAATTAACATAGTAGTGATAAGAATGGTAGGTACAAGAAATACAGTGTCAAGGGACAACCGACTAGCCATAGGGGCACTCTTTTTGATAGTTTTCATTGTACTCACCTGGCTGGTGACCTCGGGGCTTGCCCAGGCACTTGACTCCGGACTCTCCCTTTATATCAACAAAATGCATGTTGGCCTATGGTTAAACCTCCTGCTTATACTGGCAACAAAATACGGCAGGGAATATTTCTGGATACCAGTAACAGCAGTAATGCTTCTTTTCGGAAAAAGGGAAACGAAAGTCCTGGCAATAGAACTCGCTGCCTTATTCCTGATCGGAATAATTGCAGGAGAAGCCATGAAGTTTGCAATGTACCGCGCGAGGCCGTATGAGACCCTGGCCGGGGTAATATTGCGGGTAGCACCACAAACTGATTCTTCATATCCTTCAGGCCATGCGTTGATTGTCTTCATCGGCTCAATATTCGTTCTAACCAAGCTAAGAAAAAGCATCAGGGGAAGGGCGATAGCTGTTTTGCTTACACTCGAGGCGGCCATAGTTGCTTACTCCCGCATATATGTCGGGATGCATTATCTTTCGGATGTATTCGGAGGCGTCTTTCTAGCAGGTGCAATAGTCTTCATCGGGATGTTCATCATAGAAAGATACTTCAAATGGCTAGTAGACTCGCTCTTGCGCCTGACAGAAAAGCTGCTCAAGCACCTGCACTTCCCAGAAGTCTTTTAGTGCAGATGCGCGCGTAACGTGCAGAAGCCGCTGTAGCAGAGGCTATAAGGAACAGCAAAGAGCACGATATGGAGATAAAGAAGATGGGAGTAAGATAAGCAGGCACGAAGCAATGGTAAGAATGTTACCGAAGTTACCCTACTTTATACCTGCCAGCCATACGCTGGCGCATCGATGTTTTCAAGATCCGAGTCTGCTGCTTCAGGTGTGGAAACAGCCGGTTATCACTGCTACCTTATTGAGACTTCTCGCTCGACAAACACGCCGAATCTTCCCGCTGCTTCCTTGGTGTCCTGTAATTCCCTCACATCCAACTTGGCAAAGGGAGCTAGGGTAAGGGCGATTTTGCCTTTTTCCTCTTTATGTCTCCAGGTACCAATCACCTTGCCGTTCGATATTATCATTGGCAGGAAGGGCAGCATTGACCCGTTGATCACTTTCTTTGCATACTTTGGCTCGAGTGCTGCACTACGGTCCTTGTACGCGATTATGTATTCATCGAAAGATGGCAGCAGATATACGGAAGGCACATTCCTACCTGCTTTGCGCATCTTCTTTGGCATCCAATAAATCTCGCCTGAGAGCGTTTCTTCTCTCAGCCCGGATTTTACCATACCGAGGCCTGCCCTTGCGTCTGACATCTTTAAGCCAGACCACCATGCGAAGTCCTGCAGCGTTGCAGGCCCGTGGCTTTCGAAGTATACTTTAGCGAACCTGGCGAGTGAACCTTTGCGATCATATGGATTTACTTTTGGCACCATTTCTTCTAGCGGTCTAAATGCGACTTGATTGCCCACGTATCCGCTGAAGCAGATTATCCCTCTACGGCCTGCTCTCCGTATTATGTGCCTATTCACTTCTGTCTTCTTTAATTCAGGAATTCCGGATCCTGCAAGAATCTTTCCAAGGGAGTCGTAGGTAAGTTGCTTGTCTTTTTTGAATGCGCCAGATATGATTTCAAGTCCTTTTTTGAGAGTCTGCTCTGTCAAACCGTACCTTCGCTGGTAGCTTGGGATCGGCTCTTCCGGATAAAGGCTCAGCATCCACCTGACTTCGAAGGATGGGACAAAGTGCCATGTGCCCCGCATCGACCAGGTCCTTATTATCTTCTTTTTGGCAAGCACGTCTTCCACATCTCTCTGCGTCGCGTCCTCGCAGCGAAGGCCAATCGCCCAGAGCGCAGCGTGGTATGCCTGTGCCTGCAACGCGCCCAAAGAAGCAACCACTCCCACCGGGCCAGATGAACCTACTGAGGATATGTGTTGGTTGGCAAGCCTGCTCGTTGCAATTTCTTCCGAGTCCATCCTAGCACTTCGCGAACAGAGTGGACTCGGCGGGATTCGCACCTCGGCCTTCTCCGCTGGGTGCGCCAAGCTTCAAGCCTTTCTCATCTAGCTTTTGTTTCATTTAGCTCACCATTTAATGTTATGTTGAAAACGAGCATCTGTGTTTTCGCACACAGATTATACCGTTTTAAAAATATAAAGACATACGGTGCACTTCTAGCTGTATTCGCACACGGGCGTTTTCGATTAAACCTTTCCGAAAAGGTTGCGCACCAAGACTTTTTGTCAAGGCGCGTCTTTGCTGTCAAAGCCCAAAACTTACGCCGCTTTAGTGGCAAGATTTAGACTTTATGAGCAGAATTTACCGAAGGAACAGGGCTTCAAAACACCTGCTCCTGTTTTACAATGCCAGTCCAAAATCTGGAACTGCTACATTCATACAGCTGCATTATCATATAAATCGGAATTAACTAGGGTGATGCATACAAGTTTATAAACTTTACCGCAAATATAATTTAAGTGTTTAAATGGTAGTAGCGAAACAAATAGATTACGTATCTGCTGGGATCGTATTCGCCGTGTTTGGTGTGATAGGCGGCATAATCACAGGGCTGATCGGCTTTATCCGCGGTCCGATTGTAGGGGCAATAGCGCTCGGTTCGGGCGTGATATTAGGCATCATCGGTGGATTCATAGGTGGCATAATATTTGCACTCATATACAATGTGCTATACGGTGCAGTATTCTCAAAGCTAGGCGGCCTAAAGGTGCAATGAA